>JABHFC010000411.1 GCA_018676275.1 Gammaproteobacteria bacterium
CATCAGCTTCAAAGACCTTTTCTATACGAAGCATTTCCTGGATCTGGTACTGAATTGTCAGGCGATCTTCAAAATACAAGGTCGCATTAGGACCGATGGCAAGTCGTCGATTTCGTTTGTGTTCCATCACCTCAGCACGCATATCTCCCCGTTTCTCAGCATATTCTTCCAGAGAGTAAAGATCGGTTTTGTTCAGCTTATTCATTTTGATTCCCTGTTAGTTTAATCCGTAGGCATGGCAGAGTAAGGTAAACGGTGATTCAGCATGACTGCCATCTTTCAAACCATTCTCTATCTGATCACCAGCCATTGGACAGTCGCTAATATAATGGTCCACCTGGGCTTGCTTTATCTTGTTCACCACAGGTCGACAAATCTTCATGGATATATCATGGTATTCACTCTTAACAGCGTAGGTACCATCGTGACCGGAACAACGTTCAATAACATCTATATTGGTATCCGGTACCAGTTCCAGTACTTCTTTCGTCTTCATACCAATTTTTTGTACTCGCTGATGACAAGGCACATGATAAGAGACATTGCCCAGGCTATTTTTAAAATCGGTCGATAATTTTCCGGCCTTATGTCTTAACATCAGATATTCAAAAGGATCAAAAAATGCCTCCTGTACTTTTTTCACCTGTTCATCTTCGGGAAACAGTAATGGCAATTCCTGTTTAAACATCAACACACATGATGGGATCGGGGCAATAATATCCCAGCCTTCTTCTACTACCTTTGCTAATTGAGGAATATTAAATTCTTTTGAGCGTTCAACTGCTTCCAGATCGCCCAATTCCATTTTCGGCATACCACAACATTGCTCCTGCTCCACCAATTTCACCTCAATACCGTTGTGTTGCAGTAAACGAATTAAATCTTCACCTATATCAGGTTTATTACGATTGCAGTAACAGGTCGCGAACATCACTACTTTGCCAGTAGTCTTTTCACAAGCCTCAGCTGTGTTATTTACAGGTTTATATTTCTTAACCCGCTTGCGCAGAGTATTGCTATGATATTCAGGAACTATCGCGTCCGGATGCACACCAAGCGATTTATCCAGAATATTACGTGCCAGTTTATTCTTATTAACTGCATTGACTACATCCGCCACAACGGGAATACCGGCAAGATTACCGACCTTGTCGGTTGAGGTCAGGATCCTGTCACGCAGTTTGCTTTCGCCATTTTTGTGCTGAACCGCTTTTGCCTGCAACATTAAATGGGGGAAATCCAGGTTCCATTCATGTGGAGGGACATAGGGGCATTTCGTCAGATAACACAGATCACAGAGATAACAATGATCAACTACACTGGCATAATCTTTTTTATCTACACCATCCACTTCCATCGTGTCTGATTCGTCAACCAGATCAAATAATGTGGGAAAAGAGTTACACAAACTGACACAGCGTCGACAACCATGACAAATATCAAAGACCCGCTCCATTTCAGCGAATAACTTTTCTTCATTGTAAAATTCCGGATCTTTCCAGTTAATCGGATGCCGGGTGGGTGCTTCAAGACTACCCTCTCGATATTCTGACGTACTCATCTGTGTATTCCTGAATTTAACTAAACTATCAGACCGATAAAAGGCCCATAAACGACAAACCGGGCAGCGCCCGGTTTGTCAGTAAGAACTGTGTACCTGCTTTAAGCGTCAAGTCCATCCAGTGCTTTCTGAAAGCGATTTGCATGGGAGCGCTCGGCTTTGGCCAGTGTTTCAAACCAGTCCGCAATCTCATCAAATCCTTCTTCACGAGCTGCTTTCGCCATTCCCGGATACATATCCGTGTACTCATGTGTCTCGCCGGCAATAGCCGCTTTCAAATTCAGTGAGGTTGTGCCGATAGGTTCACCGGTCGCAGGATCACCCACTGCTTCGAGATATTCCAGATGCCCATGAGCATGTCCTGTTTCACCTTCTGCGGTGGAACGAAAAACCGTAGACACATCGTTGTAACCTTCAACATCTGCTTTTTGTGCAAAATAGAGATAACGACGATTAGCCTGTGACTCACCTGCAAATGCTGCCTTTAAATTTTCTTCAGTTTTTGTGCCCTTTAGCGACATAAAAAGCCTCCTAAGCTTATGATATATTTACTATTAATGCTGATTTCTATACAGCGAAAACTGCTCTGAACTGTACTCCCGGTACCATAGGCTGTCAACCGTAGCTCGGCCAATTTGAAGATGATATTTTTATATCGTAACGATAGTTAAAGCCTATTAGCCTGAACAAAAGCGATAAGTTTTACTACAGAAAATTAAACATGTTGGTAAGATTCTCTTTTTTCTTCCAACGGAGATATGTAGTGGTCAAAAAAGATGAGAAATTCGACTTTGAAAAAGCACTGAAAGAGCTGGAAAAGCTTGTCGAAAACATGGAAGAAGGTGATATGAGCCTGGAAGATTCAATGAAACAGTTCGAGCGTGGTGTGGCCCTGACACGTTCCTGTCAGAAGGCGCTTGCTGATGCTGAACAAAAAGTCCAGATACTTTTACAGAATGCGGGCAAGGATGAACTTGTAGCTTTCAAAGACAATGATAATAACGAATAAAAAATATGTCTCTCACTACACAATTGGAAAAATACCAGACTCAGGTCGAGGCCGCGCTTGATCGCTGGTTACCCGGCTCAGAGATTGAGCCCAGGCATTTACACGAAGCTATGCGTTATGCAGTCCTTGGAGAGGGCAAGAGGATACGTCCAGTATTAGTCTACGCCAGTGGTGAGGCTTTCGGTGTGGAGAGTGCAGCTCTTGATGCCTGTGCCTCTGCGGTGGAAATGATTCATGCCTATTCATTAGTACATGATGATCTGCCCGCAATGGATGACGATGACTTGCGCCGGGGTAGACCTACCTTGCACAGGAAGTATGATGAAGCCACTGCCATTTTAGCTGGCGACGCATTGCAAGCCCTTGCTTTTCACGTTCTTGCACACGATTCAGCAATAAGCGTAGATGCCGAGCAGCGAATTCGTATGATAGACACGCTGGCAATAGACAGCGGTTCAGTGGGCATGGCGGGAGGTCAGGCTATAGATCTTGCTTCCGTGGGTAAATCACTCGATCTCACTGCGCTGGAAAATATGCATATGCACAAGACCGGTGCTTTGATTCGTGCCAGTGTCGAACTCGGTGCTCTTTGTTCACAGGGTATTGATCAGAATCAACTGGCAAAAGTCTCACAATATGCAAACTGTATTGGTCTGGCCTTCCAGGTGCAGGATGACATTCTTGATATTGAAAGTGATACGGAGACGCTTGGCAAACCTCAGGGATCAGATATCGCACGTAATAAACCCACCTACCCTAATCTACTTGGCTTACAAGGTGCCAAGGAGACTGCCGGTAAACTCCACGCCGAAGCAATAGATTGCCTGAAAGACTTTGATGAAAAGGCAGATACACTCCGAATGATTGCTGACTACATTGTGCAAAGGAACAAATAGCTCTTTTTTGACTCAATTACCACGTGCTATTTTTGATTATGAATAAAGCTGGGTGCTTGAAACATAAAAACCTAGTAAAATACTAAGACATTACCAATTTTCCGCAACTGATCACTGGACTGAAGGGCTAACACTCAGGGGCAATATATTTAAAGGTTAAGAAATAAATGAACCAACCTGCAGCTGTAATTAATAAAGATAAAGAAATCCCTGATGTTCAAAATAGTCAGGATACCCGGCATATTGCTATCGACAAGGTCGGTATTAAGGATATACGCCATCCAGTAGTCGTCCGTGATCGTAGCGGCGGTGAACAACATACCGTAGCCAATTTTAATATGTACGTCAGCCTTCCTCACAATTTCAAAGGCACACATATGTCGCGATTTGTGGAGATTCTGAATAATCACGAATATGAGATCACAGTTGATTCCTTCAAACGTATGATTGAAGAGATGACCGAATTACTCGATGCCGAGGCAGGTCATGTAGAAATGAGCTTCCCTTATTTTGTAAACAAAGCAGCTCCTGTTTCAGGCGTAAAAAGCCTGATGGACTATGAAGTTTCCTTTATTGGCGAGATTACATCTGGTGTGCCCTCGGTTCTGGTCAAAGTCCTGGTGCCTGTAACAAGCCTATGCCCTTGTTCTAAAAAGATTTCTGATAGAGGTGCACATAATCAGCGTTCTCATATCACGGTTAAGGTAAGAACCAGGGATTTCATCTGGATTGAAGAAATTATTGATTATGTTGAAAAAGTCGCTTCATGTGAGTTATATGGCTTATTGAAACGACCGGATGAAAAATATGTAACGGAGTATGCCTACGATAACCCGAAGTTTGTTGAAGACATTGTTCGTGATGTTGCTATCGAATTTAACAAAGATGATCGTATTGCGGGCTATACAGTGGAATCAGAAAATTTTGAATCCATCCATAATCATTCTGCCTATGCCATGCTGTCTCATGATAAGGAAGCCAGTCCAGACCAGCGTTAAGTTTATGCTGTTTCTACTAAAAGATTATCTATAATTTAGATTAGATAAGTCTTATAAATTGCTGTTATTTATATAATTATACTTTAAATATCTTTATTCTTCGCAGCTTGCCAATAAGCTTCCATTTGCTCCAGAGATGCATCCTGTAGTGCCAGGCCCTGTTCGCTCAATTGTTCTTCAATAAAACGGAATCGTTGCTCAAATTTGCGATTAGCCTGTCTCAACGCCAACTCTGGCTCGACCTTGATATGCCTGGCCAGATTGATACAGGAGAATAATAGATCTCCCATTTCCTCGCTTAGCCTTTCTGCTTGCGCAGAACCATAAAGCTCAGTTTTCAGCTCCAGTAATTCTTCTTCTATTTTGGCCATAACAGGCTCTGAATCCTCCCAGTCAAAACCCACGCTCGCAGCCCTAAGCTGTAATTTCTCAGCTCGCATTACGGCGGGCATGTTCGAGCCTATATCATCGAGAATATGCATTTTCACGTCAGCTTGCTCTGCTTTCTCCTTTCTTTCCTGTCTCTTTATAGCCTCCCAGCTAATTGACAGTTCTTCTGTAGTC
>JABHFC010000412.1 GCA_018676275.1 Gammaproteobacteria bacterium
AGCTTTTCCATACCTGGTTTCAAGGTATTTACTGTGCCTAGTGGGCTAGTTTCCGTCATTCCCCATGCATGATTTACATAGACACCATGTTTATCCATAAACTCTCTCATTATCGACTCAGGACAGGCAGATCCACCAACTATCAGCCGGTTAAGACTATCAACAGTTTTCCCTGAGTCGTTAAGGTACTGCAACAAAGCCAGCCAGACGGTAGGCACTCCAGCGGAAAACGTGACTTTTTCTTCTTCAATTAGTGCCTGTAAAGTTGCTCCATCGCCCATTTTAGGCCCTGGAAATACCAGTTTTGCCCCCATCATAGGGCCCGCATAGGGGATACCCCACGCATTGACGTGAAACATAGGCACAACAGGCATTGCTGTATCTCCGATAGAAAAATTAAATACATCCGGAGAGGTTGAAGAGTAAGAATGCAGGACATTTGCTCTATGGCTATATAAAACACCCTTTGGATTACCGGTTGTCCCCGAGGTATAACAAAGGCTACTGGCAGTATTTTCATCAAATACCGGCCAATTTAGTTCTTCGGCTCCAGCACTAACGAAAGTTTCATAGCACTGCACATTTTTCAGGGAAGTTGAAGGCATACTTGACTGGTTTGTCATGATAATGAACAACTCAACCGTCTTCAGTTCTTCCTGAAGCGCTTCAACTACCGGGACAATTGCCGGATCGACAAAAATCAACCTGTCTTCAGCATGGTTAATAATGTAAGAAATTTGTTTAGAGAACAGTCGCGGGTTGATGGTGTGAGTTATCGCCCCAATACCCGAAACTCCATAATACAGCTCAAGATGCCGGTAATCGTTCCAGGCCAATGTACCAATGCGGTCTCCATGCTTGATCCCATAGTCAAGCAGAGCGTTAGCCAGTCTACGGGTACGACAAAACGCATCAGCGTATGTGTATCGATGACGTGGATTATCGAAGGTCACGGAAACAATCTCAGTGTTCGGATGATTGATTTCCGCATGCTGCATTATTGATGTAATCGTTAGTTGACTATCCGACATCAAGCCATGCATTTTATAGCCCCTTTTATTCTTATTGGATTGGTAAATGAAACAACTCAAAAAGCCTTTATCAACTTGATTAGTCGTGATTCATTCTTAACTACTCTTATTCCAGCAATATACCGGTTTTTATTCTCCCATAGTATTTTACTTAGCCTCAATAGAAATAATAGGATATAGTGATTTCAAGGTGAGGAACATAATAGGTAAAATCTGATGCAGCTTGTTGATTTACATAAATTTAAAATATCCTGTTCTAATTGCAATTTAGCAGAATTATGTCTGCCACGTGGTCTTAGCAACGATGAAATGGATGAACTGGACAAGGTGGTTCGACAAACAAGACCCTTGCATAAAGGCGATCATTTATTTCGTAGTGGCGACCCTCTTTCCTCACTTTATGCTGTTCGCTCTGGAAGTATAAAACTCTATATCCATAGCAACGATGGCGATGAGCAGATAATTGGTTTCTATTTACCAGGGGAAATTATTGGGCTTGATGGCATGGAACACAACAGTCACAGTTGCAGCGCCGTCGCACTTGAGACCAGTAGCTCATGTACATTTCCTTACACACAGTTAACTGATGTTTGCAAAAAAATCCCGGCGCTTCAGGATCAAATGTTTCGTTTAATGGGCAGGGAAATTTCATACGAAAACAAGTTGCTACTAACCATTAGTAAGAAAAGTGCAGAAGAACGTATCGCTACTTTTTTAAGTTCCCTGTCTCTCCGCTTCAGGCAACTTGGTTTTTCTGCCGATGAATTCAAACTCAGTATGTCCAGGCAGGAAATAGGTAACTATCTGGGATTAACTATTGAAACAGTAAGCCGAATATTCAGTCGTTTTCAAAAAAAGGAATATATAGCAATTGACAGGAAATATATTCAAATACTGGATCGCCCCAGTCTGGAAGGTTTATGCAAAGGCAATTCATCAGACTCAAAAAATTCCTCTGCATGCTCCTGAATATGAAATATTAACATGCCCTCGTATCGCTATCTCTTTGTAGCTCACTTCTAATAACTCTTTTCATATTTTTTAAAACTGGCATTTCTTGATTTAGATCATCATTGACGCATCTCCTATGGTCTAGTATTTTTCTCAAGACTAAACCGGAAATGACTTATGGAACAGACCCTTGTCTCATTGAGTAGTGACCATCGCAATTATTCTAAATTGCTTGCAGTACTCAAAAATGACATCGACAATTTAGAACATAGTGTAAATCCGGACTTTATTCGTCTGTATGACATTATGAATTATATGACAAATTATCCTGATGTCAGTCATCACCCTGTTGAAGAAATTATTTTCAAGGCTCTACTGGCTAAAAGCCCTGACTCGGCTGATCTTGTTAATGCCCTTGTCGAAGAACACAAGGAGTTGGCCAGATTAGGTGCAGCACTTAAAGAGAAACTAAACCATGTCATCAGCGGTTCAATCGTCTCTAAAGATGCAATAATCGAAGCCGCAAATAATTATTACCAATACTTAACTAATCATATTAATAGTGAAGAAGGCAATATATTTCCAATTATTGAAAATACTTTTAGCAAGGACGAATGGCTTCAAATAAACAATCAAATCGACGACACGGAAGATCCTTTGTTTGGTGATGTAGTACAGGAACAATTCACTGATCTCTACAAAAGAATAAGTCTTTCAAAAGATTAAGGTCTACTGATAATTAATATAATTCAGTAGAACTGCCCAAAATATAGTCTGTCGGAATATCATTCAGGGCAATAACCTTCCCTTCGTTCACTTTGCTAAACTCAAAGGCTTCTTCTTTATTAAGAAAAGGTATCGCTTCTGCCGCCCCCATCCCACCATTCTTATTACTGTTAATTACATAAAATGCCTGCTTAGCATCGATCCAGCTTTCCCGTTCCAGTTCCGGGTGCTGCCAATTGGCAATACTCATATCGGTAACATATATCGCTGCGATATTTTTTGGTTCTTCCGGTAACAAAGTAAATGCTATTGCGTCCCGCACCGAAACAAACCATAAGGGCTCATCAGCCCCTTTCAAGTAAATTTGTGCCTTTGGCCCCGTATGGTTTTTTACAATCATTCCACAATAATACCCGTTAGCTTCTTCAGTCAGTTGTTTTGGCTTAGGGGTATTCGCATGTTTTTCATCACTACATGCGGAAAATACCAACGAAATTATTAATACGCAGAAACGAACAGACATTTTATATTTCTTTTTTATGGAAAATCGTTATCGCGGCTAACAGTGGTACGATTATCCACAATATTAGAGCGGTCATCATCGACCATGACTGCAATAATACCGTCCCTGCAAGATCACTCATACCTGAGATAAGCCTGGCGCTTTCGTTACCTGCCAGATTAAACAAGCGATAGATGTCAGCCGGATTTAAATAAATAATTGTTGCCAGCATATTACTGTTAATTAGCTGTCCTTCATCACTCAAAACCAGTCCTAACAACATCAAATCATAAACAACAATCAATAATAGCCATGTTGCTATTGAGACACCAATGGCAGTTGACCTTTCCTTAATAACTACACTTATCAAATAGCCTATCGATAAAAATACCGAGCCCAGCAGTACCGTGCTAATAATCATGTTTAGATAGTTCACCCAGTCAACACTAACTATTGAGTGATTCAGCGAAATATAAAACCCAGCCAGCCCATAGCCAATGACAATAGCAATACTCAAAATAATTAGATGCCCGAGAAATTTTCCAGTAATTACCTGCCAGCGTTTTATCGGATAAGTCAGCAATAATAAAAGTGTACCGCGCTCAGCTTCACCGACGATGGCATCGAAGGCAAGCATAAGCGCAATTAATGGGATTAAATAAACACTTAGACTCGCCAGACTAATGGTAGTGATATTCAGTGCACTGGCATCAATTTCACCAACAGGCGTAGAGCCCAGTAAGGCCAGCGAGAATGCAAACAATCCCAGTCCAATAATAGATGAGATAATCCATCTATTTCGCAGGCCTTCACGTATTTCAGCCATAGCCATGACTAGTATTGGTTTCAAACCTGCTCCTCCTTACCAGCAAAATGGATGAATAAGTCATTAAGGTCGGGAGGCATAATATCAAGGTCCTGCACAACCCCATCTTTTTGAGCTGTTAATATTTTCAGTAAATCCATTTTTTCGCTATTGTGACATTGCACATCACATACCTGATTGTTAACCATTTGGTGTTTATAATTATCACGAAGAAGAGAAAGAAAACCATTCACTTTGTCTTCTTTCAGTTCTACCCGAATCGTCATCTTCAGTTCAGCTTGTTGTCGCAGTTCACTCATACTACCCTGGATCACTAACCTGCCGTTTTTCATAATACCAATACGATCAGTTTGCGCTTCTATCTCTGTCAGTGAATGGGACGAGAGTAGAACGGTACTCCCACTTTCCTGTCGTTCTTGAATGATCTGGTAAAACTTACGTCGAAAAAAAGGATCGAGACCTGAGGTCGGTTCATCCAACACCAGTAACTGAGGTTGGCCCAGCAATGCCTGAGCCAGACCCAAACGCTGTCGCATTCCCTTCGAGTAAGTTGATATCTTGTGGTTCGCAGCTTCCACCAAATCTACTTTTTCAAGTAGTTGATGACACTCCTCTGCTGAAATATTTTTTAG
>JABHFC010000413.1 GCA_018676275.1 Gammaproteobacteria bacterium
ACGATATACATACAGGCAAGAAAATAGATTAAACACATTGATGGCACGATACGCGCTGTTGTGCGTCCAATCCGGGTAATACCGCCCAACACAACCATCGCCACCACGATCATTGATACGATACCGGTGAGTAATGGTGGCAGACTCCAATCTACGTAAAGTAAACTCGACAACTGATTCACTTGAAACAGACTTAAAGTCCCGACCATGCCACAGACGGCAAACATAACTGCAAGAAACTTGAAACGTTTACCAAGACCCAACTCAATGAAATACATCGGCCCACCCTGGGCAATGCCGTCCTCATCTTCCTTTCGATACATGCATGCCAGTGAACAGGTAAAAAATTTTGTCGTCATACCTACAAGACCGGACACCCACATCCAGAACACGGCACCCGGACCACCAATGGCAACGGCGACGGCGACACCGGCAATATTGCCCATGCCAACCGTGCCCGATAAAGCAGAGCTTAGTGCCTGAAAATGAGAAATCTCACCGGGATCATCAGGGTTGTCATACTTTCCACTGATAATTCCAGCAGCATGTCGCCAGGCACGAAAAGGCAGAAAACGTGTCGCGATTGTGAAATAAAGACCGGCACCGGTTAATGTAATAACCAGCGGCAGACCCCACACCATCGAAACAGCATTACCCCAAAAGGTGTTAAAGGATTCCAAAATAATGTTGATCTCTCATTCGTCGTACTGGCACCCCCCCGGGCATAAACTCCTGCCAGCACACCCCTCAAGGGGGTACCGAGGTCCAGTCAATATTAACTACCCGGCACTCTACCCTGCAATATATCTATTAGATACTCAGGATTCAGGTTGCCACCGGAGATAACACAGACAATTTTACCTGTGCCTGCACGACCTGAGAGTGCTGATGCGACACCTGAGGCACCCGCTCCTTCAGCAACGATACGATTTCTTTCGAACAGTAATTTTATGGTATCGGCTATCTCTTCCGGGCTAGCGACAACACTACCTGCGACCAGCTCCTCAACAAGTGGCCACATTTCATCCAACACCTGACCTACTCCAATACCGGAAATATAGGTAGGAAGTATCGGTACGCTTTGTGGTTTACCCGCCTCCAATGATGCAGTCAACGGCGCGCAATGCGATGATTCAGCACCAAGCACCTGTGCATTACTTTTAAGCGCTTTCAGGGCTGAGGCAATACCACATGTCAGACCACCGCCGCCATATGGCACAAGCACAGTATCCACATCAGGCAAATCTTCAAATATTTCCAGACCGACTGTTGCATCACCTGCCAATACATCCTGTTCCGCAACCGGGTGAATAAACAATCCCTTAATGTCCGGGTGCCCATAGTCAGTCAGAACCTGCCACCATTCATCGTCCTGCATAAAACGAATATTGGCGCCAAGTCTTTTTAATGCAGCTACTTTATTTGCCGCTGCGTTCTCCGGTATTAATACAGTCGCTGCAACACCCAAAGCTCTCGCAGCATACGCGACACCTTGCGCCATGTTACCCGAGCTGGCAGTGTAAACACCGTCTGCTATTTTTTCTTTTGGCGCATTTAAAATTGCACTTGCCGCAGGTCGTATCTTGAAAGAACCAATAGCCTGAAGGTTTTCCATTTTCAAATAGATTTCAGCTGGTGCGTCATCAACATTTAATTTAAATAAAGGTGTTCGATTGATTACAGGCGCAATTCGCGCAGCAGCGGCCTTAACTTCATCCAGAGATACAGGTTTAAGTTTATTCATGAGTAACTTCTTCAGTTGAACATTGAGTGAATGACTAGAATAACTCTCTGACAAATAGCAGGGCTATCAAATTTTAGGTCGAAAGCCTTAGTAGAAGTCAGATCTTTACAGGTCAAACAGTAGCGCCATTCAGGGAATCCGTAATACAATACCCGTTCTGTCATAACCTCCAGTTTGGGACTCCCGTAACTTATTGATGATTAAGGAGTACTTTGTTAAATCAAGGCTCCGCGGGCAAACTGCGCTGTGCTTATGATGGTAAAAATAATAAGAATATTGATAGCTAATTCATATAAACACTGGAGAAGTTTCATTGAGTAAAGTCATTAAAGTGATGGATACATCTTTCAGGGATGGATTCCAATCCGTATACGGGGCACGTGTATTAACAGAAGATTTTCTGCCTGCTCTTGAAGCTAGCGTCGAAGCTGGTATCACTCATTTCGAAGCAGGCGGAGGCGCACGTTTTCAAAGTCTGTTCTTCTATTGTAACGAATCTGCCTTTGACATGATGGATGCCTTTCGTGAGAAAGCAGGACCAGATGCAAACCTGCAAACACTGGCACGAGGAATAAATGTTGTTGCCCTGGCTCAGCAACCACGTGACATCATTGACCTGCATGCAAAGATGTTCAAGAAACATGGCATCACCACCATCAGGAATTTTGACGCACTAAACGATATAAGAAACCTGCAATACTCAGCAGAGCGTATTAAGCATCATGGTCTGAATCATGAAGTTGTTATTGCCATCATGGACCTGCCACCTGGCTGCGAAGGTGCGCACACACCTGAATTCTATCTTGATAGATTGAAAACTATCCTGGATATGGACGTACCTTTTGATTCGCTATGTTTCAAAGATGCTACCGGCAGTTCAAACCCGAGAAAAATATATAACACCATCAAGGGTGCACGAAAAATGCTGCCAGCAGATACGCACATTCGTTTGCATACCCACGATACTGTTGGCTGTGGTATTCCCTCTTACATGGCGGCGATCGAAGCGGGTGCGGACGGCATAGATCTGGCAAAAAGTCCTGTTTCCGGCGGCACATCACAACCTGATATGATCAGCATGTGGCACGCCCTTAAAGGCACCGACTTCAGCCTCGACCTCGATTATGAGAAAGTCATCGAAGCCTCTGATGTTTTCCAGGATTGCATGAAAGATTACTACGTCCCACCAGAATCAAAGCAGGTGACACCGCTGGTCGCGATCGCTCCGATGCCCGGTGGTGCATTGACGGCTAATACGATGATGATGCGCGACATCAATACGCTGCATCTTTTTCCAAAGGTCTTGAAAGAAATGCCTGAGGTAGTTAAACGCGGTGGTTTTGGTACATCAGTAACACCCGTTTCACAGTTCTACTTTCAGCAAGCTTACGCCAACGTCGCCATGGGCCGCTGGAAACGTATTACCCCTGACTATGGTGACATGGTACTCGGCTACTTTGGTCGCACACCAGTACCCGCCGATCCAGAGATCATCAAGCTGGCGGAAAAGCAACGGAAGAAGCCGAAGTTTGAAGGCGATCCGCTGGATCTGCCGGAACCTGGCATACCAAAGGCAACAAAGATCCTCGAAGAAAATAAGCTGGAAGTGAGCGATGAAAATATTTTTATCGTCGCCAGTTGCGGCGACAAGGGTCTCGACTTCCTGCTTGGAAATTCAAAGGTCAATGTTCGTAAGATCGAAGTTGAAAAAGAAGAACAGGAAGACGCAGCCTAGTTAATGCGCACAAAAAAAGCCATTCCGGGCGACCCGGAATGGCTTGATAGTTTCTTAACAGCTTAAGTTACAGGCTGTCTTTCATCATTTCCTTGGCTTTATCTTTAGCCATATCCATCATTTCATCTTTATTTTCCATCACCATATCTGTTGCTTTTTCCTTGGCCATATCCATCATTTCATCCTTGTTTTCCTCAACATATTCCACTGCAGCCTCTTTCGCCATATCCATAGCCTCATCCACCATACCAGTAGACTCTTCAGCAGCTTCCTCCATTTCAGGACGCATCTGCTCCACGGCGCGATCGGCAGCTGCAGGAGCGCTTTCCACTGCAGCCGAAGTACTCTCTGCAGCTTTCTCCATTGATTTGGAAGCAGCAGATTTGTCATCACCACCACAGCCTGCTAAAAATAATGCAACTACCAGACTTACAAAATGTAATTTATTCATTTTTCTTTATCCCCATAAACAATTGATCTTATATAAAACAAACAGCCGTCTTTGTACTCTTAGCGAAGCTAATTATCAATAATAATCACTAAATAAGTGCTAATAGTTCACTATTTTAAATCCAGTAGTACCGGGCAATGATCCGATCCCATCACATCATTCAGGATATCAACGTTCTTAATGCTATCTACCAATGCAGGCGAGATAACAAAATAATCTATCCTCCAACCCACATTCTTGACCCGGGCACCCGCCCTGTAACTCCACCATGAGTACTTTATCTCATCCGGTTTTTGATGCCTGAAAGTGTCAATAAAATCAGCCCCAACAATATTATCCAGACCATCAATTTCTTCCTGCATATAGCCTGCACTCTTATTGTAATTCGGCTTCGGTCGAGCGAGGTCAATATCCTTATGCGCAACATTTAAATCACCACAAACAATAACCGGCTTCTGCTTTTCCAGTTTCTTCATATACTTTAGAAAATCAGCATCCCATGTTTGTCGGTAAGCAAGACGTTTTAACTCACTACCGGAATTAGGCGTATAAACCGTTACCAGGAAATAATCAGCAAACTCCGCGGCGATAACACGACCTTCCTGATCATGCTCATCAATACCCAAATCGAAGCGAACATCGAGAGGTTCTTTTTTTGTCAGGATAGCGGTACCTGAATAACCCTTCTTTACAGCGGAATTAGTATAAATATGATAACCATCAATACCCTGCAGCGCTTCCAGCACCTGGTCATCCTGTGCCTTGGTTTCCTGTAGGCATAATACATCCGTCTTCATTCCATCTAATGAAGCCGGAAAATCTTTTTTCATCACCGCACGAATACCGTTTACATTCCATGACACCAGACGCATACACTCACCTCATTAGAAATATTACTTTAGTTGATTGTAACAAATTGAAATATACTCGCCTTTACAATATTCGTACCTGAAGTACTTATATACCCGTAAACATTGTGAGGACTTGTTATGAAAAATACCCTGCTTGCTCTGGTAACAATATCATTCAGCATGCTGACTTACGCTGGTGGAAACCCGGAACATGTGAAACTTCCAGATAATTATAAAACTGAGTTTACAAATTACGACACACGGAATCGTACTAACGGTAAACAGATAGCAGTGCTCTATGCAAACAAGAAAGCGACTGATTCAGCCTCCGGCTCTGCACTTGCAGATGGTTCAACGATCGTAATGGAAATATACAAAATTGCAGTTGGCGAAGATGGCAAACCAACTATTGGTGAAGATGATTCATTCGAAAAAGGAAAGTTTGCTGCTATTGCTGTAATGGAGAAACGATCGAATTGGGATGCAAGCCTTGATGCTGGGCACAAAGCCGGTGACTGGGGCTTTGCCATATACAACACTGACGGCACAGTTAAAGCTAATGATCTTGAT
>JABHFC010000414.1 GCA_018676275.1 Gammaproteobacteria bacterium
AAGGGTGTAGACAGAGCTTTAGGTCTATTACGAGATGAAATATTACGAAATATGGCATTGATGGGTATCAAATCCATTGATGAGCTGGACAAGTCGTGTCTACGACGAAACAATTAACTGGATCAATATAGTCTAATCCATTGGTAATACTCTCACTGCTTCGGATGGGAAATATATAGTTTGACTAATAATTCAACGGAACAAAATTCGCCAGCGCTTGCGGGAATCCATGGCTTGCTGAGTAAGGCTATTCAAATCAATCCGCTGGAAATTAGAGCCTTTATCTGGTCTTTCCTGTATTTTTTCTCCTTATTATGCGGGTATTACATCATCAGGCCGGTGCGTGATGCATTGGGCATTACCGGTGGTGTGGAAAATCTTCAGTGGTTATTTACCGGCACTTTCATTGTCATGTTGGCAGCAATTCCTTTGTTTGGTTGGATTACGTCAAATTATCCCAGACGAAAATTTGTTCCCTATGTTTATTATTTTTTTATTTCCAACCTGTTGTTATTTTTTATCCTGCTGAAACTGGATATAAACCAGGTCTATATTGCCAGGGCGTTTTTTATCTGGGCAAGTGTGTTTAATTTATTTGTTGTATCAGTCTTCTGGAGTTTTATGGCTGATATATACAGCAACGAGCAGGCCAAAAGATTATTTCCGGTGATCGCTACCGGCGGTACAAGCGGTGCCATAATCGGACCTTTACTTACCGCGAGTCTGGTGACTACCGTTGGCACTGGTAACCTTCTTTTGTTATCAGTTGGTTTTCTGATCATTGCAACGATTTGTATTAGAAAGCTTGGAAACTGGCAGGAAGAAACAGAAATTCCCAATGAGACTAAGAATAAGTCAGCAAGCGATGAGGTTATGGGCGGTGGCATATTCGATGGTGTTAAACTTGTGCTAAGTTCACCCTACCTGTTGGCGATTTGCCTGTTTATGGTTTTTTTAACCACACTGGTGACCTTCCTGTATTTCCAGCAGGCCGAAATCGTTAGAGATAGTTTTGCCAGTCGCGAAGAACGAACTGCAGTTTTTGCCGTGATCGATTTTGTGGTGAATTCCCTTACATTAATATTACAACTATTTGTAACCGGTCGATTACTAAAGAAACTGGGTACAGCCTGGACTCTGGCATTAATTCCAGTGTTATTGATGTTTGGTTTTCTGGCTCTGGGTCTATATCCCAGTCTGGCAGTGATAATAGTAATACAGGTGATTCGACGAGCCGGTAATTATGCGATTATGCGACCTGCACGAGAAGTGCTGTATGTTGTTTTAAACAAGGAAGAGAAGTACAAGGCAAAGAATTTTATTGATACTGTAATATATCGTGGTGGTGATGCGGTCAGCGCATGGGCATATGCAGGTTTGCAGGCAATTGGACTCGGTATAACGGCAATCGCATTTATTGCCATACCAGTGACGGGTGTTTGGGTCATGATTGCCCTGTATCTTGGCAAACAACATCAACGATTGATTCAAACAAGAAACAAAGTAGAGGAGGGAAGAACATGACTGATAAAACATTTTCAGAAAGACGTCGTAAGCTCATAAAGAGTGGCCTGGGCATGCTGGCTAGCATGATAGCTTTGCCCCAGTTAGCCATATCACAGACAAATAAAAACACCCTCATTAAAAAGGCCATCCCCTCGACGGGTGAATCAATTCCAGTGGTTGGTTTAGGCACTTCCCGAACCTTTGATGCGAGTCAACAAGTTGAACAGATAAAATTATTACCTGTGCTGGAAGCATTTTTTGCAAATGGCGGTAGCCTGATTGATTCCTCACCGATGTATGGGGCGGCACAGGAAACTGTGGGTAGACTGCTGCAAAAATTGGATAAGCCTGAAACACTTTTTTCTGCAACCAAAGTCTGGATTGAAGGTAAACAGGCGGGTATTGACCAGATGCAACAGTCGATGGATTTGTGGGGTATTGATTCCTTTGATTTGATGCAGATTCATAATCTGAAAGACTGGCAGAGTCATCTGGAAACACTCAGGGAATGGAAGGAGCAGGGAAAAATCCGGTATATCGGTATTACAACATCACATAATCGTTTCCACGAAGAGCTGGTGGATATTATGAACAGGGAAAGTCTGGATTTCGTGCAATTCACTTATAATATTGATAATCGTACCTCAGAAAAAAGTTTACTACCGATAGCTTTTGACAAAGGTATTGCTGTACTTGTGAATAGACCCTTTCAAAGGGGAGATCTTTTCCGCAGAGTAAAAGGTAAAGAACTACCTGACTGGGCCGGGGAACTTGGCATCAATAGCTGGGGGCAGTATTTTCTGAAGTTTGCAGTATCACACCCAGCTGTTACATGTGCTATACCAGCGACTTCAAAAGTAAAGCATATGGTGGATAACATGCAAGCCGGTTATGGTGAGTTGCCTGACACCGCTACTCGTCAACGTATGATTAAGTATCTTCAGAAAATTTAGGGATATATAGAATAATATACTGGTAAATGGAAATATGAGTAAAAGACTGGAAATTGCAATGCGGCCGGATGTGCTTAAACGTTCACGACGTGTGGCATTACTTGTGGGGACAATATTAATTACTATTAATTACTTTGATCGAGTTTTAGCCGGAACCTTAGATACGATTGATTATTTCAAGATGGCAATGACATATTGCGTACCATTTTGTGTATCTACACATGCCTCTGTCAGTGCCATAATGGAACAGCAAAAAGGCGAAAATAATGAATAGATGCCAATGGGCAGGTACGGATCCACTCTACCATCGCTATCACGATAAAGAATGGGGTGTGCCGGTACACAATGACAGGAAATTGTTTGAGTTTATTATTCTGGAAGGGGCACAGGCAGGCTTGAGTTGGATAACAGTGTTGAAAAAGCGAGCGGCTTATAAAGAAGCCTTCGATAATTTTGATTTTAATAAAGTTGCCAAATATAAAGAGACTAAGGTAAAGCAACTAATGAACAACGCTGGCATTATACGCAACCAGTTAAAAATACGATCGGCGATAAAAAATGCACAAGCCTTCATTAAGATAAGAGAAGAGTTTGGTACTTTCAATAAATACATTTGGCAATTTGTGGGTAATAAGCCAATTCAAAATAAATGGCGTAACATGAAGGAGCTTCCAGCAACCAGTGCTGTATCAGATGAATTGTCGAAAGATCTTAAGAAGCGTGGATTTAGTTTTGTCGGCTCGACAATAATATATGCACATATGCAGGCAACAGGGATGGTTAATGATCACACAATTGATTGTTTTCGCTACAAAGAAGTTAAAGCGCTGAGCAAATAACCTGCTTCATTTTTAAATATAGTAGAATTGATATGCCGTACGTAAATATTAAAATCACCAACGAAGGTGTAAGCAAAGAACAAAAAGAACAGCTAATTAGTGGCGCCACCCAACTTCTGGTTGATGTGTTGGGTAAAAACCCGGCGACGACAGTGGTGGTCATAGATGAAGTAGAAACTGACAACTGGGGTGTAGGCGGCAAGCAGATCACCGGGTTGAGAAAACAAGATAAATTAGAAGATTGAAATATGACTAAGCAAAGCATTTTAAACGAGAAAACCCTGACAATAGTTTCTGATTATTTTGGTCGAAATGAATTACGTTCGATGACAATAAAAAAAGGTATGGGAATTACTAAAAATACGGAAATCAGTGACGTTGATCTTATTTTTATAAAAGATCAGGAAAATCAAGACCTGGATTATTCTGTGAAATTCAAATTGCAAACGGTCTGTGCAGACTTATTTCGCTATATCAAGGCAATCAATACCAGCCCTGGTTTTTCTGTCGAACTGGCAGATGGATCAGAAAATATTAAGGAAGATATTCTAAACGACAAGCTTATGGCTCTTATTGAAATAATTCGTGACAGGGTGAAAAGTGCACAAAAAGAACAAAAAGTACAAAGCATCTCTTTCGTTGGTAATACTTTTATTCTCAATAATTCAACAAAGTTCAAAGTGCTGAGTGATGATGGAGAGGGGCGATTGAACATAGAAATCCTGTCCAAAGATTTGCCTATGGATGCATTGTTGACTGCCAGTGGCTTACTGGATGGATTGTATCTTGGTTCAATAAAACTCGCGGAGTCTTGAAAGAGCTAATTAAAAAACTTAAATATTATTAATCCGAATAAAACTGGGTCTTCATTCGATTCACGAAAGCAACCAGGTTGTCGAAAGATTTAGCAACTTCATTTAAATCGCACTTCATCTCCGGCACAATCATCTCTGCCAAAAACGCAAAGGCACATACATCCAATGTGGTCGGCTTATTGATCAGGAAATAGTCTTTTGTACCAAGATAATCGGATAATGCTTTAATGTCTTTGCTGGCAATGTCGAGGATATCCTCTTCACTATGGCGTCCAATACCGTGTTGATAGAGTGATTTTCTGACGCCTTTCTGAGCAATAGCGGGAATAATCATTCTCAGTGGTAAGGGCATTTTTCCGAAAAACTCTTCTTTTACTGTCGGCCAGCCTGCACCTATCCAGCGGGAATGCACAATGCACCAGTAAAGATTTTCATCCAGCATTTTAATGAAAGCACGGGCGATAGCTTTTTGCTCAGCGTTTAGATCTTTATCCAGAATATCGCCATATTTTTCTTTGCAATGTTCAATAATAAAACTGGAATCGCCAATAGCTTTGCCGTCGTCTTCGATGTACGGCAATTTGTGCTTGGGGGATTTTCCAATGTAATTGGCACCGGATTTTGTCTCAAACTCAATGCCAGCTGCACGCATGTAACAATCTATTTTCAAACAGAATGGACTTGGATCGGCGAGGCCCTGGAATGGACCAAAATTGTATAGAGTAATCATGAGGGTGAGACTCCTGTCGAAAATGGAAATAATACTGACAGGTAAAGATACACCGGGACAAAGAAAAAGTCTTCTTCACTTTTCCCCGGCATCTGGGCTATTGGTTTTAGAATAGACCGGTAATATTACCGTTTTCATCTACGTCTATATTTTCCGCAGCCGGGACTTTTGGCAATCCTGGCATCGTCATCATATTGCCTGCTATGGCGACAATGAAGCCGGCACCATTAGATAAACGTACTTCACTAATTTCTACAGTGTGTCCACTCGGTGCACCTCGAACTGTAGCATCGGAAGAAAAAGACATCTGAGTTTTTGCCATACAAATTGGAAAATCACCGTAGTCCTTATTTAGTTTTTCGATCTCAGCCCTGACCTTGGGGCTTGCTGTTACTTCACCGGCACCATAGATCTTAGTTGCTATAGTTTCGATTTTCTCCCAAAGAGAGGCACTGTCTTGGTAAACAAAAGTATGCTTACCCGGTTTGTTATCGACTATATCGGCGACTGTGCGAGCAAGTTCTTCAGCACCTGCACCACCATCAGCCCAGTGCCTGGCGACAACAGCAGTGCCACCTAATGCTTCAACCTTGTCTTTTAAAAGTTGTACTTCAGCATCGGTGTCGGCGGTAAAGTGATTAATGCTGACGACGCAGGGAAGACCATAGTGATCCTGTATGTTATTCAGATGCTTTTCCAGGTTAACCATACCCTTTTCCAGAGCTTCCAGGTTTTCTGTATTCAATTCATCCTTATTCATGCCGCCGTGATACTTCAGTGCGCGGATAGTGGCTACTAATACTACTGCAGCGGGTTTAAGTCCGGCCTTACGACATTTGATATCAATAAATTTCTCTGCGCCTAAATCTGCGCCAAAGCCTGCTTCAGTGATGACATAATCCGCCAGCTTCAGAGCCGTTTTTGTCGCAGAAACACTATTGCAACCATGTGCGATGTTGGCAAAAGGTCCGCCATGAATCAGTGCCAGGTTATTTTCCAGCGTTTGCACCAGGTTCGGTTTTATTGCGTCTTTTAACAAAGCCGCCATGGCACCATGTGCATTCAGCTCTCTTGCATGGACTGCTTGTCGATCGCCACGGGTATAACCAATGACGATATCCCCCAGTCTTTCGCGTAAATCAGATAATGAGGTCGCCAGGCAGAAAATTGCCATGACCTCAGAGGCGACAGTGATGTCATAACCATCCTCTCTGGGGAAGCCATTAGCGGTACCACCAAGGGAAATAACGACTTTGCGTAGCGCTCTGTCATTCATATCAACAACACGCTTCCAGGCCAACAATCTCGGGTCGAGATTAAGGGCGTTACCATGGTTAATGTGATTATCAATCATGGCAGAAAGAAGGTTATGCGCCGCGCCGATTGCATGAAAATCGCCG
>JABHFC010000047.1 GCA_018676275.1 Gammaproteobacteria bacterium
AGGATCAGTAACAAACTTCTTTTAGTTCCTTTAATCAGCCAGGCAATAAAATTGATAATGGACTGGCTGCATTGCACAGCTGTGCGATTGAGAAAACTATCTTTTACGTTTTCACCTGGCGGTTGTAAAAAGCGACTACAGGCAGCAGGTATCAGCGTTATGGCTACCAGCATGGACATCAATATTGCTGCGGAAATTGCTACGGCGATATCAGAGTAGAGTTGACCTGCCTCTTCCTTGATAAAAATTATCGGTAAAAAAACAAATACTGTTGTTAATGTTGAGGCCAATACCGCCGGCCAGACTTCCCTGACACCTTCGAGCGCCGCTTGAACACGTTGTTTGCCCTCACTCATATGACGATAGATATTTTCCAGTACAACGATGCTGTTATCGAGCGTCATACCAATAGCAAATGCGATGCCGGCCAGGGAAATGACGTTAATAGTCCGATCTGTTATTAACAAACCCAGAAAGGCTGCAATCGTGCAAATTGGAATACCTACAGCACCGGTAATAGTGGCCGAAAATGAACGCAAGAATAGGAATAATACAATCGTTGCCAGGACAGCTCCGATAATCAGGTTTCGACGTACGTTCTTAATAGAATCTTTAACATACCTGACATCGTCACTACTTAAGCGCATTACCAATCCCTTGTCTTTCAACAGCCCCTGGTTTAACAATGCCACTTTTTCCACCACACCATCCATTACCTCGACGACATTGGCTCCAACCTGTCGACGTACACCCAGGCTAATGCTGGGCACACCATTACCATAAGAATAGGAACGCAATTCAAAACTTGAAAGCTCCGCGTAACCAACATCACGCAGGCGAATGAAAGCATCACCACGCCGTCCAATCACCATATTTTCCATTTCTTCAACG
This sequence comes from Gammaproteobacteria bacterium, assembly GCA_018676275.1. Taxonomy (GTDB): domain Bacteria; phylum Pseudomonadota; class Gammaproteobacteria; order Eutrophobiales; family Eutrophobiaceae; genus WLWS01. The sequence continues at coordinate 892 of JABHFC010000047.1, forward strand.
CTTTCAAAACGTCCTACTGTTCTTAATAAATAGCGACGCTTACCACTATCAAGATCACCACCAGAAACATCACGGTTACGAGCTCTCACTGCATTACGAACATCAATCAGGCGTAATTCCCTTTCGGCCAGCTTGATGGGATCGACGTAGATCCGTATTTGCCGTTCAGCACCGCCCCACACCTGGACTTGTGAAACACCGGGCACTCTTTCTATTTGCGTACTTACATGATCTTCGAGAAAATCGCGCATTTGCATCATGTTTACATTCATGGGGTTACCGGGCATCGGCGTTGTGATAAAAAATATAAACGGGCTATTGGAAACTGAACTGGTAACTATGCGAGGTTCATCTACATTCTCCGGGTAACCCGGAACCTGGGACAGGGCATTGTTGGTGCGGATCAATACCTCATTGATGTCAGTCCCACTGGGAAACTCAAGTTCAATTTCCGCTCTGCCGGTACTGGCACTGGAGATCATTCTCTCCAATGAGGGGATACGACGTAAATATTCTTCCTGTTCAACGATGATTTCTTTTTCCACATCCTGTGGCGTCGCGCCGGGCCAACGGGTACTCACGCTGATTGCACGTACATCCAGATCCGGGATCATTTGAATCGGTACGCGAAACACAGCAAGTAATCCAAATAAACAAACTATGAGAAATATCACGGTAAGTATGACAGGCTTCTCAATAGCGAATTTGAACATACTCACATATCCTGATTAAAGGTTTAGTTTCTGTTCGCTAATAACATGGACAGCCTGATCTGACTGTAATAATTCATTACCGCGTACTACGACTTTATCTCCACTCTGCAATTCCCTGCTGAATACTTCTATGTAGTCGCGATAAGCCTGGCCGGTTGTAACTGAAAACGAGCGGGCAATTATCTGGCCATTATTTTCAATGATCTTCCAGATTGATTCACTGCCATCGGGTTTCATGACTATAGCATCACGTGGTATCAGCATTGCGTCACTTCCTTTCTTCAGCTTAATGCGTACTCTTGCCGACATGCCGGGTGCAATGATGCCATCATCATTTCTTATTTCCAGACGTACGGGAAAGGTACGAGTAGATGCATTTCCCGCTGGAATTTTCATTGTTACACTGGCATCGAAACTACGCTCCGGAAATGCATCAAACTTTATTGTCGCAGTCGTACCTTTCGATACCTGGCTGAAATAGATTTGTGGTACAGGTACATTGACACGCAGCACGCTGATTTCAACCAGTTCAAGTAATGTTGTACCCGTGTCCACCCATTGCCCCACCTCTATTTCCTTCCTGGCAATAACCCCGTCGAAAGGCGCATAAATTATGTGCCTGGCCAGGGTTTCACGCTGCTGGTTTATTTCAGTCTTTAATCGTTTTAATACTGCTGCCTTTATCGCCACATCTGCCACTCGTGCTTCATGATTGGTAGCGGAGATATGTTTTTTCGCCAGCAATTCAGCAGCCTCATCACGTTGCCGTTTCGCTTCGCTCAAGATAGCCTCTGCTTCCTGCAGTTGTGCCTGCACCCGGGCCAGACCAATTTTTGCCATTACCGGATCGAGGTGCAGAAGTGCATCACCTGATTTTATTTCATCCCCTTCATCCACCAGTAATTTCTCTACAAAGCCTTCAATCTTTGGCGAAATACGAGCAATACGTCGTGCCGTCACACTACCGCTAAGGGGAATCTCATCATAAACAGGTGCGATTGCGGCTATCGCGACGCTCACAGGTGTAGACCTGTCTTCAGCAAAGACAGCCAGCGGTACAACTGTAAGACTTAGAACGCCTACAATTAGAGCACGTATATTCATAGTCCAGATTGGTTCGTAGCAGTATTAATCAAGTATGGCAGATATTTTTTGCAGTAATAATTGTAACGCCTGTCCACGGTGACTGATGTTATTTTTAACCTCGGGCGCCAATTCAGCCGAAGTACAGTCGTGATCGGGTACGAAAAAAACAGGATCATAGCCAAAACCATTTTCTCC
>JABHFC010000415.1 GCA_018676275.1 Gammaproteobacteria bacterium
TAGGGTCTGTTTATCTTTCATTTTCTCTCTTTTCTGAAAACGCTGATTAGCGCGACCAGATATAGCAAGGATCGGGTGGCGTTCGGTGATTCAGAACACTTAAGCTACATGCAAGAAAAATCACTCTTTGGAAAAACCATGTCTTTTCAGATTCATGCCTTACCCCATGATCAGTTTGATCATCTATTTACGATGTCAGATTCAGAACTGGCAAACGAGCGAGCAATCAGAACGACTGTAACTACCAGTCCCGGCTACCCTTGCCGGGTCAGTCTCAGCGATGCAAACATTGGTGAGACCGTTATTCTGGTGAATTTTGAACATCAAACTGCAGACTCACCCTATAGAGCGGCACATGCAATTTTTGTACGTGAGAATATCAAACAGGCTAAGCCTGAAATTGATGTGGTACCGAAGTTATTTGATAGCAGGCTTATCTCTATACGTGCATTTGATGATAAGCATCATATCGTCCAGGCAGATGTCTTTGATGGTTCACACTTGAAGGAATCGATTCAGACGATATTCCAGGATACGAAGATCGAATACCTGCATCTTCACAATGCCAAACCGGGCTGCTACCTTGCACGGGTTACACGAACATAATGTCACGCAATTCCAGTATTAAAAATATCAGCTTTCTAAAGAATTACTTTTTATAAACTTGTCCAGTAACACTTTTCCCGTCGGCGTAGATTTGGAAAGCCAGTCAAGATAAAGATCAGTTTTATCGTCCTCGCCTAGTTGCCAGTTTAAATCCGACTCACGCATTTTCGTCGCCAGGTGATTCAAGCATATGCCGGCACTAACAGACAGGTTAAAACTTTGCGTAAAGCCACACATGGGGATCTTTATACATTCATCTGCAAGCTCATGCGCAAGCTCTGTTAATCCTGATTCTTCAGATCCGAAACACAAAGCAAGTTTTTGATCGACATCAATCGTGTTCAAATCAATACTGTCTTCACGCAGTGTCATAGCAACAATTTTGTAACCTCTGCTTTTTAGTTTTTTCAAACAAGCCGTCGTGTTGTCCTCATCTGCATCTTTATATCGATTTATCTCCATCCACTTTGATGCACCCTGCACTACTTTTGGGTTGATCTGGTATTCGTGCTTTTTCTCGATGATATGCATTTCCTGCAACCCGAGACATTCTGCGGTTCGTATCACAGCACTGGCATTTTGGGGCTGGTAAATATCTTCGAGAACAACTGTCAGGTAGCGGGTACGTTGTGCAAGAATTTGCTGTAACAAGATTTGACGTTGTTCATTAATAACCGTCGAGAGTGATTCAATAAGCAACTGCTTTTTTTCTGCATCCATGTTTTTCATGTTGCAGTTGGCTTTACTCATCCAGTCGTTTGCGGTCGTTCTCTTCCCAGAATTCACCTTCAACAATGATATTACCCTGACGGCCCTGTTGTGCCTGTTTTTGCAAAACCCCCTTCAACACACCGTTGGCGACGTAATTTCGAAATTGGGGTAGTAAACAGATAAAGCCTATGATGTCAGTGAATAAACCGGGAGTGAGCAAAAAGATCCCTGAAAACAACAATATAAGACCACCAATGACTTCGTTAGCTGGCATTTCACCCTGTTGCACTTTTGTCTGCACACGCATCAGTGTTTCCAAACCTTGTTGTCGAAGCAATGCCGCGCCTAATGCCGCGGTAAAAAGACAGAGAGCTATGGTTGGCACCGCACCAAAATAACTGCCGACCTGGATCAGTAAATATAGCTCCAGCAAGGGAACGGTGATGAAAAGAAGAAAAAGTAGTCGAAACACGATAGTAGGTATTTATATAAGAAAAATAGCTTATTGTTCAATGTATTGGCAAAATACCAGTTTTCAAGTCCCAGAACCGAGATTATTTGAGTTAGATATGCCTAAGAAATCCAGTCACCTGTTGGTTATAACATCCCTTAAGGGCTCCATTACAGCCAAGAAAATAGCCAATGAAGTCATTTCTCAAAAACTGGGATCGAATGTTCGTATCATTAATGGCGTGAATACCTTCGCCCTCTGGGTCGGCAAGGTGGAAAAAGCCGATGAGTTCCTACTGCTAATCAAGACCACCAGCGCATCTTATGATGCCCTCGAAAAATGTATCAATAGAATGCATCCCCATGAACTTCCAGAGATTATTACAGTCCCTATCAGTACCAGTCTGGCAGGTTAAGCCGACAAAATAGAGGATCGTCCTAAACCCTTATCATGATGTTTCGTGTTCTTTTAATGACTGCGCTACTAACGCTGGTGCAAACTTCCATTGCTGAGTCGCTGACTGAGCGACTTGCCAATGCTTTTGGTAGCAATTCTGCTAGTAATGAAATTCTCAATCCTGATGTTGCCTTTACTTTTGAAAGCGATGTAAATAATCCGCAAAAGATAAACCTGCAATGGCGAGTAGTGGATGGTTATTATCTTTATCGGGACAAATTTAAATTTGCTATAAGCGAAGGTTCCTCGACGATCGATCAGAATTATGTGAATGTCCCTGCTGGGAAAATTAAAGAAGATCCAGCCTTTGGTCAGGTTGAAATCAATACCGGTGATTTTGAAATTGAATTACCCTTACAAAGAACGAGCACGGCGGAATCCCCGGTAACACTGGAAGTTCACTATCAGGGCTGTAAAGACGAATCAGTTTGTTACCCTCCCATCATCAAGCAACTCTCGCTATTATTACCGTCTTTTATCTCTTCCGCA
>JABHFC010000416.1 GCA_018676275.1 Gammaproteobacteria bacterium
AGGTGCTGGCAAGTAGAGGCAGCCTGGACAGGGTCTTACCAGAATCAAACCGCAATATCCTTTATTCGCTGATATTGCCACCAGTATCCACTCGCGTTAGAGACGATCTTGCAGGCAAATCACGCTTGCAGGGAGATGAAATCAAGCAGGCGCTTACGGGTAATTCTGAAACTCGCTGGCGTTCTTCACCTGATGGTAAAGCTGTCATTGTTTCAGCTGCAACTCCTGTCTGGGTAGACAATGAAGTTCGTGGTGTGGTGATGGTGGAAGAAAGTAGCAGTGGTATTCAAATGCTGCGGCGAAATGCGATGGTTTCACTTTTTAATAAAACAATTTTGATTTTTGTCGTTGTTACAACCTTGCTATTGTTTTTTGCGACCCGACTATCATCCCGTATTAAGCGACTGAGCCAACAGGCTGATGCTGCAATTGACGAACATGGACGGGTAGTTGGTAAATTTCAGGCAGATGTAAGCGAAGATGAAATTGGTGAGTTATCACGAAACTATGCGTCGATGCTGGAGCGTCTGCGTGAATATAATCATTATCTTGAAAAAATGGCAGGACGGCTTTCGCATGAATTTCGTACGCCCATAGCCGTTGTCCAGTCGTCCCTTGAACAACTGCAATCTGCAGAACCAGAAGACGATTCTCAACAATACCTGGCAAGAGCAAAACAGGGAATGGACAGGCTAAACCTGATCCTCACACGGCTGAGTGAGGCTACACGCCTGGAACAGGCCATGCAAAGTGCTGAGAAAGAAGAAACTGATATAAATGAGTTACTGAGAAATTGTACTGAAGGATATCGACTTGCTTACCCGGAGACAAAGTTTGAGTTAAGTGAACTGGATAGCCACTTGAACAGTATTATTGCTCCCGACCTGTTTGTACAAATGCTGGATAAATTAATTAGTAATGCAGTCGACTTTAGCGCCAGCGACAAAGCAATCCAGTTAAAACTGGATGCAAACAAAGATCATTGGCAGCTAGCGGTGATCAATTATGGTTCTGTACTTCCAGCAGATATGGAAGACCAGTTATTCAATTCCATGATTTCAGTTAGACTGCAGAAATCGGATAATGCTCCGCATCTTGGTCTGGGTTTATATATTGTTCGGCTAATTGCTGAATACCTGGGTGGCAAGGTAACTGCAATTAATTTGCCTGATGGTACAGGTGTCAGATTTACAGTGGATTTACCTGTGCTCAGGAACTGAAGGCATTTTCACGTGCTATTTTGCCCAAAAACTTTGCACTGGGTTTCAGAGTTCTCTTAAAGGTTTGTCGATCAACCGCTATCAGGCCGAAGGTAGGCTCGTAACCATTTGTCCATTCAAAATTATCCATCAGCGACCAATGTATATAACTCTTTACATCTATTCCATCTTCAAGACAGCGAGATAATCCTTTCAGTGCTCCATTAATGTATTCAATACGCTTTGTATCTTCGGCTATCCCCACGCCGTTTTCGGTAACATAAATGGGAACCCTGACGATGGACGCTGCATGGCGGATGGTGGCTTCCAGTGCATTGGGCCAGAATTCGTAGCCCATTTGCGTCAGTTCTGCTCCCTTTTCTACCGGCATAAACCCATCTTCGTTAATGATTTCTCGGGTATATGCCTGCACACCAACATAATCATCATGTTTAATCTCTTCAAGAAACCTGTCTTCAATGGCGTACTGTAATTCCTTTAGTTTTTTTTCTCCTCCACTGACAGCTTGCATATCTATCATTGTCAGGCTTAGACCCACAGCTACGTTCGGTGTAACAGACTTAATGGCCAGTCTGCCCTGGTGATGGGCTTTGAGCATATTATCCGTAATTAGTGCTGGTTCACCCAGCGGCGGCGAGGAGAAATGCTTGACGCCCATTGATTTTGCGGCGGCGTTCATAACACTCCGGCGTCTTTCCATTGGTATAAAATTTTTCGCATCCAGTTGTGCAGTAAAATTTATTTCATTTATGGTGCAGACAAGAGTTATCAGGTCACCAAGATGGCGCGCAACTTTTTCACAATAACGCGAGAATAGATCAATGGATTCCGGGTTTTCCCAACCACCCTGCGCGGCAAACCAGAGTGGAGAAGTGAAATGGTGAAAAGTTACAAGGGGTTTAATTCCGTATTCATGACATACCTGTGCCATGTGTCGATAGTGATCTAAACTGGCCTTTGAAAAATATCCTTTCTCAGGTTCGATACGAGCCCATTCCACCGAAAAACGATAGCAGTTGAAACCGAGATCTGCGATCAATTTAATATCTTGTGGATATTGATGATAGTGATCACAGGTATCCATCGATGGTTCAACAAAAGGGCTATTGGCTAAATGTTCAAGCAACCAGTAGTCACTGTTGGTGTTATTCCCTTCCACCTGATGTGCTGCAGTTGATGGTCCCCAGAGAAAACCCTCCGGGAAGTTATGAATTTTACCGCCAGCCTTCTGCTTTGCAGCAAGTATTTTTGTCGATACTGAAAGCGCACTCATCCCAGCTAGAGTAGATTGTAGAAATGCTCTTCTTTTCATGACGAAAATTAAGTAATTGTATTAGTCCTGGAAATGCTATTTTTTCATTTCTGAATTACTCTTTCCTTCAGTCTTTTGTAATTCAGGGTTCCACCACCAGCTTGTTTTCAGACGACCGCGGTCAACCAACCAGTCATCGAGTTTAAGCGCCAAACTTCGCAGGGGGCTTTTCGCCAGCTTAAGCCAGAGTTTATTGAGCAATTTAGAAAAGTCGCGATTGTATGGACATGAGCGTACACAAATTATGCAATCAGTATTTTGATTAGCCCAGAAACGAAAACATTTCTCCGCTGAAGGCGTCCATTTAACTACGCCATTTATATTGCTTTCACTGTGCACATGATCGGAAGGTGCATCAAAAGGAATTGCTCGGGGAGGACAAGCTTTGGCACAACGGTCACAACCATCACAAAACTCCCGCACCCCTATCTTTTTTGGCTGGTTTATCTCCAGCGGCATATCGGTGAAAATTTTACCAATGCGAAAGCGAGGTCCATATTTTTCATTTATTAACAAACCATTACGACCCACTTCGCCGAGGCCAGCCTGCAGGGCAAGAGGAATACAAAGGCTTGTATCATTCAATGATCCATAGGCTCTGTAGCCCATATTTCTTATATATTGTGCGAGGGTAATAATTGCAACGCCATCATATGTATAACCAAGCCCGGTTGCGGCACCGGATAAAGCTGAAGGCACGGTTTTGATTAGCTCCTGATCCATCGGTTCCAGAGTTACAATGACATTGGGTATATCTTCCGGGATCTCCTGGGGTTTCCTTCCTTCACCTTCTTTACTAAAGATTGTTTTATACATCCAGCGCTGGTCATATTCGCAAACACCGAGTTCGCCAACGCCACAGTATTCAGCGACCTTTTTTAAATCACGTGTGGCTTCCTCTTTACTCTCAAAAGGATAGGGTTCGTGCCAGCCTTCATCATGGGAAGTGTAATAATCCCAGTAACCTTCCTTACGAATCTCGTTCGGTTTTTCTTTGCGAAACGATCCTGACTTTTCAATATCACGAATAACATTGTTGACGTGCCAGGCGGCATTGCGAAAAGCATAATCTTTTTGACTGAAACCATCAGCTCTGCGTGCTCGAGCATAAGGCATATAGTAACCTTCGAAAAAACTATCTGTTTTTTCTGATTTGATTTTTGGATCCCAAATAGAACGACAATAGATATCGAATTTTTGTTCGAAAGGTTCGAAATTATCTCGTATTTCAACACCAGTCAATTTGTCTATCGGTTTTGAATGATGAGAACAGGAACTACAGGTCTCTAATTTATTGGCTACGCGAGCCATAATGAATTTACCTCTCGTTTGCTTTCAATATCACGAATTTTCAAGTAGAACTTCATCTTAATTCCATGCCCCGACTGCTTCTCTGGCAGCCTCATTAACAGGTTTGGCAATCAGTCCTGATTGGCTCATCTTGATCTCAAATATGGAGCCATCAGCCATCGGCAGGTAGCTCGCATTGCCATAAAAGGCATCAATCCATGGTAGCCATTTTCTATATTGCTGGATAACAGACCAGAGATCGAGATTTCTGTCTTTGTTCAAGGCAAAAACAGTTCGAGAGGCGTGTTTCGCTTGCTCAATGTCGTGATATCGACCCTGTATTCGGTCCATCCGGAATAAACTGTTGAAACCAACAAGTGTAAGGGGTGCCTTCCATTTGATAACCCTTGCATCCAGTTGCCACTCGTCGCCCCGCAGTTCAAATGTCTGACTTTCTCCATCATCAGCGAAAATCAGCTCGGCGCTATATAATTGTTGACTGAGTTGATGAAAATGAATCTCAGCGACATCTCTCTCATCGCTAAAGCGTTGATAATTATGAATATTCAATGCAGTTAGCAAGATAATCGTCGCGCTGCTGAAAAATAGGAAAGAAAGTGTCGCATAAAATCCGGATTGCCAGAGCTTCAATCGTTTGATGCGGAAAAGCGCCAGATAGATAAAAAGACAGCTAAATACCAGCGCAATGCATGAGCTAGTTCCCAAAATTGAGTCAGGGAGAGAGATGTCTGCAGGTATTTTAGGTATCATAAGCGGTTCGAATATCACGCTAGTATATTTATGTGCATTAGCGTGGGAAATGCCTCCTCAGTCTAGAACGGAAAGATGGAGGAAACTACAATAATCAACAAAAAGCGGTCATGTACCAGTCCAATTCACTAAAGGACTGATGAATCCTTAACTAAGGTGTAATTTAATGTCGGACGAGAATCAAGAACAAGGCAATCAGAAATTTGTAGAGCTGATCCGCCAGTTGATACCCATCAGCGAAATAGCGGCGCAGGGGCAAACGGAAGTTTTCAATTCTGGTAATTTACTGAGATTGAGTAAGAAGGGAACACTATTTGAACAGGGTGCTCGGGATAATTTTTCCTATTATCTTCTGGAAGGTGAGATAGAACTGTATGCGAATAAGCAGGCACAGAACACCATAAATGCCGGAACAGATCGTGCGCTTTATGCTATGGCGCAATTACAACCACGACAATTTTCAGCCAAAGCAAAAACTGACTGTGTGATTTTTCAAATTCAGCGCGATGTCGTGGATCGTCAAATGGTATTGCAGGAACAGGAAGACACCGCGTCAGGTCTTAATATGGATGATCAATCTGCTGATATGGAAGTGGGCAACATGGAAGATGAAGAAGATGTTGACTGGATGACTCGCATGTTGCAGTCAGACCTGTTTGCTAACATGCCAACAGCAAATATTGGTCAGCTTTTTGCCTTGCTGGAGGAAGTGGAATACAAGTCAGGTGATGTTGTTATTAAACAGGGTGATCCC
>JABHFC010000417.1 GCA_018676275.1 Gammaproteobacteria bacterium
ATGATCTACATCAGGATGATTTTTTGTTTTCTTGAAAAAATTAAGAGGGCAGATATAAAATTAGAGTTATATACACTCAGTTGTATCAATAGGGACCTAATATTTTACAAAGGCGCTGGTCATTTCTTTTCCACTCTTCCTGTGAGTCCACTGGAGTATTCCAGTGAGCTATTAGCGTTATTTCTGCGGTGATTGTGATGTCCTTTTTCATAGTTCCTCCTTTATCCGTTATTCCTGAATTGCAAAGTATCAGTCACTTCATCGAACGGAAGTGGTGAAAATCACATTTCAAAGGTTAAAGGTCAATGTTTATAAAGAAGACCCGATCCCATGTCCTTGCATACTCCCTCTATGGTGGACTGGCGGGGGAATTGACTACAACCAAAGTAAGAGAAGGGGCAGTGTGATACGAAAGAAGAAACGAGGCGAAATGATGTACGTCGCACCACCACTGCACCACCAGATAAAAAGAGGGAAATTTATTGGGATAGAATAAACTGTAAGTTGTTGATTATATTGGTGGAGCCGAGGAGAATCGAACTCCCGACCTTCGCATTGCGAACGCGACGCTCTCCCAACTGAGCTACGGCCCCATCCAGACTGCTTATTTTATCCTGCATCATATGTGGCTACCAGTTGCGATTATTAGTCAGGCAGAACTCCGGTCGGATATTCGTGTCTTAGTTGCGGGATACTTATATATAATAAAATTATGCACGATACTTTGCCCTTGCTCCAACCATCAGATTTCCCGGCTATTAATCGCCGTCAACTGGAAACACTACAAATCAATATTGGTTTAAAGTGCAATCAGGCATGTCTGCATTGTCACGTGAATTCGAATCCTTATCGTAAGGAAAAGATGGATATGGAAACCCTTGCTCTGGTTTTGGATTTTTTGCAGCAGGGAAAAGTTCAGACTCTGGATATTACCGGGGGGGCTCCCGAGCTTCATCCTGAATTTCGTAGTTTAGTTATCAGGGCGAGAAACCTGAGAGTACATGTTATCGATCGTTGTAACTTGACCATACTGGAAGAGCCGGGGCATGAAGATCTGGCAGACTTTCTTGCCAGCCAAAAGGTAGAAGTTGTCGCATCTTTACCATGCTATACGCAAGACAATGTTGATCAGCAACGCGGCAAAGGCGTTTTCCAGGCCAGTATTAGAGGACTACAAAAACTGAATCAACTAGGATATGGCGATGGTAATTCCGGCCTCGTGCTTAGTCTTGCTTATAACCCACTTGGTCCGACTCTACCGGGGGGACAGGAAGAGCTGGAAATTGAATATAAAAAGCAATTGCATGAAAACTACGGCATTGCATTTGATCGCTTATTGACTATTAGTAATATGCCGATAAAGCGATTTGGCAGCACGCTTGTATCCAGACGCCAATTCGAACCCTATATGGCCTTGTTGAAAAATGCTCATCGCGCTGAGAACCTGGAACAGGTGATGTGTCGTACTATGGTCAGTGTGGATTGGCAGGGCTATCTTTACGATTGTGATTTTAATCAAATGCTGGATTTAGCTATGCAGGGAACAGAGGGAGGACGTTTGCATCTTAGCGATTTGCGAAAAAAGGACATTAAGGATGCACCGATTGCTGTGCGTAATCATTGTTATGCCTGTACAGCGGGGCAGGGAAGTAGTTGTGCTGGCGCCCTGAGCTGATCTTCAATTAGTGAAAAAAATATCCGTCATTATTCCAACATTAAATGAGGCTGAATCTATTTCAGCCTGTCTTGCCTGTTTACAATCAGTGAGAGAGCAAGGTCATGAAGTAGTCGTGGTGGATGCAGGCAGTAATGATGCTACGCTGTCATTGAGTGAAAATAAGGCCGATTTAATTCTTTCCAGCCCCAAAGGCAGGGCCAGACAGTTAAATTTTGGTGCCAGCAAAGCCAGCGGTGCTTTACTGCTTTTTTTACATGCAGATACCTTGTTGCCTGCAAACACTATATCTGTACTGAATCAACTTACAGACACTGATCAGTTTTGGGGTCGGTTTGATGTGCGTTTATCGGGGACCAATCTGTTGTTTCGTGTGATCGAATATTTTATGAATACACGATCGCGTCTGAGTGGGATCGCCACCGGCGATCAGGCAATTTTTGTTAGTCGCCAATTATTTGAGAAGATCGGCGGGTTTCCCGATATAGATTTAATGGAAGACATCAGTTTATCGTCCAGCTTAAAAAAAGTATGTCGGCCCCTTTGCTTTAAAGAAAAAGTACAGTCTTCCAGCCGTCGATGGGAGCAAAAAGGAATCATAAAAACGGTATTCAAGATGTGGAGCTTAAGATTTCGTTTTGCAATGGGAGTAAGTCCGGACAGGCTGGCAAAAGAGTATGAATAAACACGATGCAGTTTTATGTGTGTTTACCAAAACGCCAGTAGCAGGAAATGTAAAAACCCGATTAATTCCCAGCCTTGGTGAAGAAGGGGCCTGTGAGCTCTATCAAACATTATTAACAAGAACGCTTGAAACGGCCTGTTCTTCCGAATTCACAGAAATTCGTCTGTTTTGTACACCCACAACAGAACATCCTTTCCTGCGCCGCTGTGTTGAAAATTATGCGGCACAGCTTTTTCTACAAAAGGGCGATGACCTTGGGGCAAGGATGAACAGAGCATTAACAGACGGGCTAAAAGAGTTTAGTTGTGCTGTCGTTATTGGCTGTGATTGCCCGTGGTTAACCTTAGATGATCTGGAACAGGCGTATAGGAGGTTAACTATTGATAAGGAGGTTGTGCTCGGCCCTGCTTCCGACGGTGGCTATTATCTGCTTGGCCTGAGCTCACCTCGTCCAATGCTGTTTGAAAATATGTCCTGGGGTGATTCTTCTGTACTGAACGAAACCAGAAGAAGACTTTCAAAAGCTGGCCTTAGCTGGTCTGAACTAACAGAGCATCCTGATCTGGATCGTCCGGAAGATTTGATTGCTTATAACCAGCTTGTAAATTCCTGAAATTATTTATCAATACAT
>JABHFC010000418.1 GCA_018676275.1 Gammaproteobacteria bacterium
ATCTGTTCATTGTTTCCAGCAGAAGTCGATTGGCCTCCGTCGCCTTGAAATAATTGAACTCCACTGCATAATCACCCGGGTCATTAAAACTGAATTCTCGTATGTTATCGATATCGACCATTTTCGGTGTGCGCATATTTATATCTTTGCGGTCGGATATAACATCAAACCACGCATCTACGTTGTCAGTGTATAACGATAACATCACGCCTTTTCTTTGACTAAGATCTTTACTTGGTTTGTGGAGACCATCTGTGCCTTCAACTGCCCTAAAGTACCCAGTCCTTGAAGTGTGATAAGTCCGCGCGCCATTTTTTCTATTTACCATCGGGAAACCCAATGCATGCTCAAATAATCTTTCTACCGACTCCAGGTCCTGATAATAAAAACTGGTGATCGTCGCCTTTATGCGAAGTGATGAATTATGGCTATCCTGCTGCTTTGGTTTCGCTGGCAAAGGCTTTACCTGATCTAATGCTGTCAGTAATTCAATATTCTCAGCATGGCTATTTATTCTTAAGAATTGTAAATAATAATCAGCAGGATCCAGAGCAATGAAACTATGTTCAGGTGAATTTCCATCCTTCATATTTTCATGCTTCATCTGAACACCCTGGCCTGAAAGATATGCGTACCATTCATCCAGCTCATCTGTCACCAGTGAGACAGTTACCGGGTGCTCTCCGCTCAGGTTGTGCTTAAGCTGACTACCTCTTACCAGCGTGATATACGAAGTATCGGCAATTTGAAACATAACCGCTGTCCCATAATCCAGTACTTTATACAAACCGAGCACGTCTTCATAAAAAGCCGCAGCAGCTTCAAGATTTTCATGATAGAACATGAAATTATTTGCAGTAATCCCGAATTCTTTTAAAGGACCCGAAGGTTCATCAGAATTTGAAACAGCTGAATAGACTATTGAGAAGCACATCAATAGTAAGGAAGGAAGCAGGATTCGGTATTTCATAGTTTTACTCAGGATTTGTATAGGATGCTAGCACTCTAAGTTCATTCAGGGCTCTTATAGACAACACCATCCCGCATTACAAAAATTACATTTGATAGCTCTTCTATATGATTCAGTGGATTACCTGAAACAGCAATAATATCTGCCGCAAAACCTGTACTTAACTGACCAATTTGATTTTGTAATCCAATAGCACTGGCCGCATTGATTGTCGCTGTTATCAGTGCCTGCTCTGAAGTCAGTCCGACTTTAAGCAACTCAGCGAACTCTCCGGCATTATCACCATGTTCTATTACACCTGTATCAGAGCCAAATGCTATTTTTACACCATGTTTGTACGCGGCCTCTGCCGAATAAGGGTTTTCTTTTACTGACAGAAGACGTCTTAGTATTGGCTCAGGCAACCAATGTGTAGTACCACTTCGCAATGATTCTTCTGTGTCACCAAGAGAGACTTCGAAGGCATATAGATGAGGAGAGAAATAAGCATCGCTTTTTTTCAGCAATTTCCAGGTCTCTGCGTCGGGCCATGGTACAGTGTCGACTATATCAGCACCTGCTCTCAAGGCTGCATTTACACCACGGGCTGTATGACCATCTGCGATAACCTTGCGACCAAGAGCATGTGCGGTTTCAACAATTGCCAGCATTTCTTCGTCCGTAAAAGTCTGCTCAACGAGATATTCATCAAGTAAACTTCCAGTGTTGTAAAAATTTATCGCGTCTGCACCCCGCTTCACCTGTTCACGTACGGCGCGACGGCAATCATCTACACCATTACAGACACCTTCAGGACCAACAATCTTTTCAACATCGCTGCGATATAAACCGGTCCTGGAATGACCGCTTGGGGATATGGGGGAACCAACCGCAATTATCCTGGGTCCAGGTAAGCGATGTTCGCGGGTCGCTTTACGTAGCGCATAGATCGCCTCTTCATGTTGACGTCGACCCGTACCCAGATCCAGTACCGTGGTAAAACCTGCATCTAGTGTCATGCGCGCGAATCGTGCTGCGGTTAATGCCAGATCAGCCGAAGTCTCCGTCACTACGCGCAGGCTACCACCGGCTTTTACTGGCGTGGTCAGATGCACATGCAGATCAATCAATCCAGGTAAGACAAAACAACAGGAGAGATCGATGTGACGACTCCCTTCTATTTGTACATAGCCTTTCCTGATTTCGTGTATAGCTCCATTCTTAACAATCAGGCTTTGTTTACTGAGCGGATTCTCGCCTGGCACTGACAGCAAAGTACCTGCATGTATGACAGTTGTTTCAGCTGTTACAACAGAGGCGAAGAAAACAAGTAAAATTGTACTGATTATTAATTTAACTTTATGCAACTAACCACTCTCCCTTGCTGCAGTTGTCGATGTCAGGTAACGCCTGGCTTCTTCGACCCCGTCAAGCTCCCGACTCCTCCATACTTGAAGTAAAATCTGATATTGCGTACGTGCTGAATCAACCTTACCCATAGCAGCGTATGCATGTGGTAAAAAGAGCAACTAAATGATTCATATTTGTTCCCCGGGAATCTATAACTACTAAACGATGCCTATTTGAAACGCTGACTTCTATTAATTGCACCACGAATGATTGCCATTATGCCTTTGTCTTCAACGTAATGAAAAGCTTTCCTATAGCTGGCTAATGCCAAATAATCATTATTTAAGAACTCGTATGTTCTCGCCAATGTCATATGTAAATGACCAGCTTCCGGGAATATTTTTAGCATCATTTTTGTGATGAGGGCTGCTTCACGATATCGTCTGGAATAAAGCAGGTTATAGGCAATATAGTGATCCAATTCGTCTTCTTTAATACCTCTTTCTTTAAATTCATTTGCCATCGCATCAATATTTTTTTCGAATTCGTCAAATCCTTTTTTCTCCAGATAATTATTTACTTCACCTTCAAGAAGATAATCAGCTTGTGTATACGAGTCTCCCTTAACAATATTTAGCAAATCCTGCTCCAGAGAATCGACCGGGTACTCTACGACACGACCTAATTCCTGTTTATTTCTTTCGACAATAATCGTAGGCACACGGTAAATGTTCAGTTCTTTTTCAGCAACACCATCATGAGTTTTACGAAATTCCTGAGGTACTATTCCAACGGCATGAACTGACAACCTATTTTCATCGAAGCCAAGCTGATCAAGAATTTTATATAGACGCGGGACTTGCTTTTTACTATCGCTACACCATGTCCCCATGAACACTGTGACTTCGAGTTCGTCCATATCAGAGAATTTGCCTGTTTTTATCTTTTCTATCACATCCTGGTTTGGTTGATAGTTTTTGTATTCTGAAAGAAACCAACTAGAATACGGTGCTCTTGTAAACCCTTCCCTGTCAACCGGGCCAATCATGTTTACATCGCCAATCCAGCTGCCCGGGCTCTCACGCTCAACATTGCATTGCTTTACCTCGCTTGCTGCAAAGCCAGAATTACTGAAAGCTAGATAAAAAATAACATGAGTTAATACAGGTATTTTGCGATTGAAATACATCGACTCAACCTGTACTTTGATTAATAACCAACTGTAAATACCTGTTGATTATAATCCCTGTTCTCAATTTCATTTAGCGTAGCTTTGGCAAGATCCCTTACATAAATAGTATTTCTGCCTTCCTCATCGACAGGTACTTCCGAAGTAGATATACGATAACTGGATCTCGTTGTCGTACTGTCTAAATCATTATCTTTGCCTCTGTATATACCCAGAACCATTATTGGCGGTGCCAGGACAGTCCAGGACAAGTTGCTCGCCTTATACATCTCCAGTGATATTTGATGACCGAACAGCACCGCATACATGTCCGTACCTTTATCATAGTTAAAAGGTGCACCTTGCATATTTTTCTTTACCTCTTCGTAAGTACTCCCATACATTAAATTGGCGCCACCAATCTGGACTATGTATGGTTTATTTTCCAATTGATCAAAGACCGCCAGTACATTTCTTGTGGCTGCGACCAATAATGATTTTTCAGGTGTTTTATCAGGAGACTTTGCGGTTATAGCTATCACTATTGCATCAGCCCATTTGGCAAGTGCCATAGTGGATTCAAGATCAGTTAAATCGCCGGCAGTAGCAGTAAAATTATTATGCTTATTATTTAACTTGTCAGGATTTCGAGATACACCTTTTACTTTGTAGCCCCTTTGCAATGCCTCTTCTACTATTACCTGACCTATTCTGCCACTGGCACCATATACAACAATATTCTTACTCTCATTTGCCTGTAGTGATTGCAGCATCAATCCATTTAACAAGATCAACACAAGCAAAGGTTTAAATACGAAATTCAGTCTGGTCATAGAAAGTCTCCTCAATCTCTTCAAATAGACTGATTCAGTATAATCTTCTTTCTATAAGAACAACCAGCATCAGAACCAAATTTTTAGAAGATTTTCAACTCTTCTGGCGTCTTATTCAACAGCTGGAGATGGGTTGTTGAAAAAATATGGGGAACGAAGAAAGACTGTTTAGTGCAAATACTAATTATTGTGGGGTTTTAATCTCTTAAACTAATAGCCCACGACTACAAAGGTTTTTCATCAAATCATAAACACCAAAACCCCAGGGAGGAATATTATTTGTATGATCAACAATATTAATCAGCGTTCCTATTTCGGGAGAACTTATCTTCACAACATCGCCAACTTTGTGGGTAAAACCATGTCCAGCATGATCTCTGTCATCAATTGGAGTGAACATAGTCCCCAGAAACAGCATCAAACCATCAGGGTATTGATGATGGGAATTTATCACCTGGTTCACCAGGTCTTCAGGCTCTCTGCTGATTTTGGTCATTTGGCTTTGTCCCTTAAGATGGTATGAATCACTTCCGTCTATGCTCAAACTGACGACCGCCTGTTTTACATTGTTAATATCGAAGTTTTCATCAAATACACGAATGAAGGGGCCAATAGAACAGGAACCATTATTATCCTTCGCTCTGCCGAGGAGCAGGGCACTACGTCCTTCAACATCACGTAAATTAACATCATTCCCCAGCGTAACTCCCAGTATTTTTCCCTTTGAGTTAACTGCTAAAACTATTTCTGGCTCAGGATTGTTCCAGCTTGACATTGGATGAATACCAATTTTATCCAGATGGCCGACTGATGACATAATTTGTGCTTTAGTAAATACTTCTGCATCAGGTCCCAGCCCCACTTCCATATACTGTGACCACATATTTTTTTCCATCAAATTGATTTTGAGTTTTGCGGCATCATCAGAACCCGGCTTGATGTTTAAAATGTTCTTACCAATTTCTTTGGCAAGATCATTTCTTATTAATTCTGCCAAATCCGGATCACCATCTGCCTTCTCTTCAATCACCCTTTCGATCAAGCTTACTGCAAAGGTCACACCGCAAGCTTTAATAGCCTGAAGTGACCTGCCCCCTTAAAACGGTACCAGTGATTAAGTTA
>JABHFC010000419.1 GCA_018676275.1 Gammaproteobacteria bacterium
AGTGTCCTATACCCCTATAGTGGAAGCACAAGGATACCGCAAGAAGGGGTAAATCTCAGTCCATAAGATTAGGGACAGAAACCGAACTAAGTTATTACCTGCATAGTCTGAATATGCTATAAAACTCCGATATTGAGACTTTAACGAATAAATGATTAAGAAAACTTTCCTCATTCTGGCATGTGTGCTGCTCCTGGGCGGCGGTACAGGCTATATATTCAAACAACAGCTTTGGGAGCTTGTCGTAACGGTTGCGTCTAAAGAAACCTTTATTGCAGCCGATACAGACGATTATGATCCCGGGCTGGGCATTGGTGATACATTCCCGAATATCAAAGCGATGTATCAGGGCAAGGAAGTTTACGATGTCAGACCTTTTGCACAGCATAAAGGAATGATATTTATTGCCAATCGTTCGGCTGACTGGTGACCCTTCTGCATAGCGCAATTCGTGCAATTGCAGGAAAACATAAAAGCCTTTAAAGATGCTGGCATTGGCATTGTCGCGCTAACCTACGACAAACCGGAATTACAGCAGAAATTTATTCAACAACGCGGGATTGAATACCCCTTTTTGTCTGATATCGATGCCTCTACGATAAATGCACTGGATATTCTGGATAAGAATTATCAGCCGGGAGAACATCATTATGGTATTCCTCATCCTGGCATATTTATTCTGGACCATAATATGAAAATTGTTGGTAAGATTTTCGTCAACAATTATGAAAAAAGAGTGAATGCGGAGGCGGTACTGGCCTATGCGAAAAAAGTTTTATATTAAAGGAGTTAAATAAAACTTTCTGGCATTAGTATTACTCGGGTGCTTATAAGTCAGAACTGACTCCACTTACTCACGCAAGTAATCCCAACAATGAAAAAACCAGCGGCAAGTATTTTTAAAAAACTTCGACGTATCGCTCTTGATCGGCAAGGACTGTTAAAAACAGATAGCTTTGGCAGAGGGAAAAATGCCACGCTTCGTGCTATTGAGCATATCGCTTACGTGCAAATCGATACAATCTCTGTGGTCGAGCGTGCGCATCACCATGTGCTATGGTCGCGAGTGTCAAATTATCAATCAAAGTTTCTCGATCAACTAGTAAAAGAACGCCGGTTATTTGAATACTGGTTTCATGCGGCGGCATGGTTGCCGATGCGCGATTACCGCTTTGCCTTGCCACGCATGAATTCGAAAGATGGTGAACGCAACTGGTTTGAAAAATCTGACAAAAAATTGATCAGACATATTCTAAAACGGATCAGAGAAGAAGGTCCGCTACGCGCACGCGACTTTGAGGATACCCGAAAGGGGAAAAAGGAATGGTGGGACTGGAAACCGGCCAAACGTGCACTGGAACAATTGTTTATGGAAGGCGAGCTTATGGTAAGTCAGCGCGAAGGCTTCCAGAAGGTTTATGACTTGCGCGAGCATGTGTTACCGGACTGGGTGGATACGACTGAACCAACTTTGCCCGAGTATGCTGCTCATCTAATTGATACCACCTTACGATCACATGGATTTGCCACGCAAAAATCGATGACCTATCTGCGCAAAGGAAAAGAACTGAGAGACACGATTACGGAGCAGTTAAACGCACGTGTTGATGCGAAACAATTAGTAAAGCTGGAGCTGGGGAATAATTCTGTCATTTACGTCGATGCAGACATGTTCGAATCCAGAACCCCACGCAACAATAACAGCGTACGAATATTGTCACCTTTTGATAATGTGATTATTCAACGTGAGCGAGGCCGTGATATTTTTGATTTTGATTATCAAATTGAATGTTATGTACCCGAAGCAAAACGCCAGTTTGGTTATTTTTGCTTACCTGTGCTGTATCGTGACGAACTGGTTGGACGTATTGATTGTAAAGCGCAGAGGAAGGAACAACAACTCGAAGTCAAGTCTGTTCATATCGAGCGTTTAGTTGACAATGATTTCAATGCTGCGTTCCTGGAAGCCCTGAACTTGTTTACTGGTTTCAATGGCTGTGAGCAATTGAAATTACCAAATTCATTTAAACTGGATTCAGGATAAATTATGCAGTAGATAAATTATTTCCACTAACTGATGTATCTTGTAATCCTGTTCATTCAATTCATTTTTTCCAACTAACTCCAACCAATCGGATCATAACCCTTGTCTCGCAGACACCTCTCCACAAAACGTCGATGCAAGTTGTTCGGCTCATCGCTGTCCAACAGTCCATACAACAGGGTAGCTGTACCACCGCCTGCCGCGCCTGCAGCAGCACCTTTACCGGGTCTGCCAAATAATGCGCCGGAAACTGCACCGGTACCGGCTCCAATGGCCGTGCCCCTGGCAGTATCTTCCGCTACCTCCATTAGCCTGTCAGAATCAGCACCGCTGCTGTTGGCAAGAGCAATACAATCTCTCACATCGGCTTCAGCCACGCTTCTGCCGACGCTTTTATATTGTGCGTTGGGGTAGAGCACGGGGCGCTGAGATGCGCAGCTCTGCAACAATACGAAGCTGAACAGGAGCATGGCGGTTTTTGATAATCTAAGCTTATTCATTGTTTTACCTTGTATAGTCAGGGATTCCTTAGACTTAACGCGGAAGACGGCATTTGGTTTACATAATATATAAGGTCAAATGGCATTTATTGCGGGGGTGGCCTTTTTTGCCGGTATTAAAACTTTTGTCATCAAGCTGTTCCAGCCCGGAACAAGGCCTAATGCAGCTTTTGTATCGGATCTAGTCCTTCAACCAAAAGCCGAATATTTTGCAGCTCAGGGGTAAGGCGATATAAGACATCGTTACAACAATCAAGGCTGTCGCTATGAATTCATTACCCAGATGATAAAAGTTTAGAAATTGATTAATGAACCCTGGCGTCAGTCACCATAAAGCAAACGAATATAGTTTCGGTATTCCAGTAATTGTTTTACCAATATTTTAGGTTCATAAACTGCGCGAGATACAATAATACCTCCCTCGATAATTGTGGAAAGCATGTCTGCAAGATCCTGGCTATTGATTTCAAGTTTAGACTTGTACTTGCTATTAATCATTTCAATCTGTTCTTTAAACAGTTTTCTCCAGTCTTTCACACTGTCTGCGACAATAGCGCGTACCTCTTCGTTCACCTGGTGTGACTCGTAAGTAAAACTGGCAACAAGACAGCCAGGGTGCGAGCCCTCCATTTCATCCAGGGTTTCTGCCAGCAATTTAACAAATATCAACATTTGCTGTAGCGGATCGTCTGTAAGCTCTTCGGCACGTTTAAAGAGGCTGCTAAATAAAAATGCATCCCGTTCCCGGTAACGCTGCATCAAAGCGTAAGCCAATGCATTTTTTCCATCAAAGTGGTAAAAGAAACCTCCCTTTGTAATTCCTGCCTCCTTGATCAGAACATCGATAGATGTAGCGGCAAAACCGTTCTCCAGGATATGTCTTTCGGCTATATCCATCAGTTTATCCCTGGTAACTTCACCTTTACTCGGCATATTTACTGTACTCCCGGTATAGTTTTTACTGCCTCAGGTATTAATATTTTCCACGTATGTAGCATACGCGGAGTGTAATGCATTGTTTTAAAAATGATTATAAAGAAAATTCTAAAAAAGTACTTTCAGTTCACTAGATGATTTTATCGCTAATACCTAAGCTAAACACTACAAAATTTACTGTATTTCAAACAATCATCACATTATCTGGAGTTTAAAAGTATGGGTATTTATCAACAACAACTACCGCAATTAGCAGGTAAAAAATGTATTACCGACGCTGGCATGGAAACGGAATTTGTTTTTCAAAAGCAAATTGATCTGCCTGAATTTGCTGCTTATGATTTGCTGCGTAGTGAACAGGGCTATGGCATTCTTTTCGATTATTACAAGATCTACGCTGAGTTGGCGGTTCAGCACAAATTGGGCCTGATTCTGGAAACGCCGACCTGGCGAGCTAATGCAGACTGGGGGAATAAAATTGGTGACTCAAAAGAGGCATTGCACAAGTTCAACATAGCTGCGGTAAAACTTATTGAGAAAGTTCGCGAAGAGTACGAAACAGAAAACTCTCCAATTGTTGTTAGCGGTAATATCGGACCACGTGGTGACGGTTACTCACCGGATAAGATGATGACAGTAGTTGAGGCTCAAAACTATCATTTGACGCAAATCCAGTCGTTCTCAACAGCCAATGTGGATCTGGTAACAGCTCTAACAATAAATTATATCGAAGAGGGTGTTGGAATTACTCTGGCCGCAAAACAATGTAACTTACCTGTGTGCATTTCTTTTACCGTGGAAACCGATGGTTTGTTGCCAACAGGTGATACGCTGGAACAGGCTATTCAAAATATTGATAAGGTAACAGAGAACTACCCTGTCTATTACATGATTAATTGTTCTCATCCAACGCATTTTAATCATTTATTTAAAAAGGATGAAGCGTGGACGAATCGAATAAAAGGTCTGCGTGCAAATGCGTCCTGTCTTAGTCATGCAGAATTGGATGAATCAGAATTTCTTGATGATGGTGATCCTGATGCATTTGGGAAAGAACTGAAGGATTTGCAAGATCGTTCATCTCATATCACGGTACTTGGTGGATGTTGCGGTACGGACCACAGGCATATCGAACAAGTGTGTCTGAATATTACGAGCGATTGATTTTCACAATTAGCTCTTTAACCAGAAGCTGAATATTTTGCAGCTCAGGGGTAAGGCGACATAAGACATAGTTACAACAATCAAGGCTGTCGCGATGAATTCATTGCCGAGAGAACCAAAGTTTAGAAATTGATTAATGAATCCTGGCAGAAAATGTACCAGCGGCCAGATGGATAGAAAGGTGACCATGGTCATTTTATAACGGGGTGGGCCGCCGCCCTGTGAGAACCAGTGTTCGAGCCCGGTAAAAAAGGCAATTTTGGGTTGACCGATAGTAAAGCTTTCAGCTTCTTCTAACAGTTTTTTCCTTGTATCAGAATCAATCCAGAGTTTGAGCAATTCTTCGGATGCAAATCTGAAAACAAGGACAAATTCATTATCATCCTGGGTAACAATACCCGGCTCGACAACCTGGGTGTCAAGATAGCCTTCAAACTGACTGCAGGCCTTTGTTATGCGCGGCTGCCACTGGCGATACTGATCCAGATCACCTTCATTAACGCGATGATATATAACGGTTGTTACTTCATACTTACTCATAATTGATAATTAACCTAAACTAGGAGATTGAAATGAATGGTACATGATCATCATTATAGTGTGACTTTAAACTCTTTCCACTTAACGGGAGTATGAGTATGATTTTTAGTATTCAGAAGAAAAAATTAAATGTATTACTGGCAGCGATAACATTGATATTACTGGGACATAATTGTTATTCTGCTGAAAAAAGTGCTGATGCTACTCCTGCTACGACGGGGATGATGACGTTTTTTTATTATGACAATCATGCAGAAGCTGTCGATTTTTATACGAACAAGCTGGGCTTTAAAGTTATTTTGAACGATGGGTGGATCGTCATTGTTGAGGCAGCGCCTGGTAGTCGAATTGCACTGGCAGATCCAAGTGAGGGCTTTCTAAAACCTGTAAAAGACAAGGGTGCTCTTATTGCGATTGAAACTGAGGAACTTGAAGCCTGGTATGAAAAGCTTCAGAAGATTGAAGGCATCGAATTTATCTTCGGCTGGGAAGAAGGTGATTATGTTCAGCAATTTCGAATTTATGATCCGGGCGGCTATGTAGTCGAGTTTGTTCGCTGGCATCCGAAAACAAAAGAAAAATTTAAGAATCTTTAAGGAAACTAGTCTCACAAAAATAAGAGAGAGTGCTCAGATGATAGGAAAATGCCTGTGTGGTGAAATTGAATTCGAAATCGAAGGTACGATACCAAATTTGTTTCAGTGTCATTGCTCCCTTTGTCGTAAACAAGGTGGAGTCGCCTCTAATGCAGGAACCATAGTTCACGAAAGCAAGTTCTCATGGAAATCAGGCGCTAATAAGGTTGCCTACTATAAGAAGGACACAGGGTTCAGTTCCAATTTTTGCTCTAGCTGTGGCAGCCCGGTTCCAAATCAATTGGGGGATACGAATAAAATCTGGATTCCGGCAGGTTTGCTGGAAGGCGATGAAGGTCAACAGATCGTTGCGCACATTTATACAAAATCAAAAGCTGGCTGGGATAACATTCCAGACTCAGGCCAGCATTTTGATGAAATGCCGGATATAGAAACTTTTTACAATATGCTACAAAGACCAGAAAGGTAGTTTCTCAGGAATCCAGATCAGATTTCACTGTTGCATCAGCCGTATGCTCTGTCCAGATAACCAGCACAATGCACGCTAAGCTGCAGCCAAGAAACCCCATGACCAGGGGTAAAATAGTACCGTTATAGCTGTGACCTATATAGATACCGATGGGTAAGGACATCAGGGTGGATAAGGAACCGATTACAGCAGCACCTACACCAGCGATGTGTCCCAGCGGTTGCATTGCCAGTGCATTAAGGTTGCCAAATACAAAACCTATAGCGAAAAAACACAATATTAAATACCCCATAAAGGTCCACAATGGTGGATGGCCATTGTAATTAAAAGCGGGAAGGCAATATAACAAAGACACGGCAAATAGAATGTAGAGTGCTCGATGACAAAGTATTCGCATACCAAAACGCATGACTATTTTCCCATTAAGAAAAGTTGTCAGACCTACGGCTATTGATAGAGCTGCAAAGTAGATTGGAAACTTAACACCCAGTTCATACTGTTCCTGCAGTATCTGTGGGGAAGTAGTCAGAAATACCAGGAACAAACCGGAGAGGAATCCGTTCGTTAAGGTGTAACCAATCGCAATCCGGTTGGAACAAACTTCCCTTATTGCGCTCAATACTCGCGACAATGAAAGGGGAATTCTTTTTTCCACCACCAGAGTTTCCGGCTGGCGAATAGCGAGCCAAACCATTGATATCACTGAGAGCAGGAGGAAGAAAGCAAATATTGCTCTCCAATGACCAAAACTTATTATGATTTGACCAATTGCCGGGGCGATAGTCGGCGCCAGGATAAACAGGGTGATGACAAAAGACATAACCTTTGCCATTTCCCGACCTTCATACTTATCTCTGATCAGCGCCATCATCACGATACGTGGGCCTGCGATACCAAGCCCCTGTAACAAGCGACCAGCCAACATAACGGGGAAATTAGTCGCAAACAAAGACATGATGCTGCCCAGCATGAATATGCCAATACCAATGTAGATAGCTGGTTTTCGCCCGATGCTATCGGACAGGGGGCCATACAGAAGTTGTCCAATTGCCACGCCAAAAAAGATGACAGAGATAATTAACTGATTATGATTTGGATTAATGACACCAAGATCGCCGCCTATTACTGCTAATGCAGGCAGCATCGTATCAATTGCCAGGGCGACCAGTGACATCAATAAAGCCATCAGTGCGATGAACTCATTGTCACCAATGACAGTCGGCCTGGTATTACGAAACATAAGAAACATCCCTCTGATTGGCAGGCACAGCATGCCTGAAAGGGCTGCTTGCGATTAAACTATATAAAGTGCGGGCATTATAGCGCTAACAATCATTATTATCGCAGCTGAATAGTTAGTTACTGGGGGCTACATTACCAGCGTAACCAGGAGTTACGGCTGGAACTTGTTCCATGGTCTTTGGTTGATGCACAAAGCGACCGCGATGATGAGCTCGGCCACGGTTATACAAGTAGGGAGATGGTAATAGTCCGTTGTAATAACGCTGCGGCGGCTGGTAGGTAGCAAGAGGTTGTGCTTGTTGTGGTACGAAATGAGAGCTTTGCTTGTTCGCCTGTTTCAGTTTCATTCTGGACTCACGTTCATCATTGGCTCGTTTCCACTGGTTAACAATGGAAAAATAATCCTCTTCTGGGGCGCGACCCTGCGGGTAATTTTCAGCAAGTTCGTAGTGACTCAGCTGTTTTGTTGGCGAATTGTTGGTTGGAGTTTCTTCTGAGAAATGAGTGACACCTTCTGCATCTACCCACTGAAAAACGGAAATAGCAAAGACAGCATACGACTGGCTGAATAACAGCAGTAAAGACATTAACGCAAAGAGGGATTTAATATGCATAATTGTGTAGACCTCCAAATAAGCCTGTTGTTCAGCTTAAAGTCAAAAATCCTGTGATGCGAAGCCTGAAGCCTGAAGCCTGAAGCGGGCATCCGGGCTAAGGGGTAATTCTCACATTGCACATTTCTTTACCATAGTTTAGCTTTAATCTATCAATAACAGTATGCCTTTGAATTTATGAGCGAAAATGATCATCAGGAAATGGAAGTTATTCCAACTCTTACCTTGTTAAATGGTAATACCATCAGAATACTGACCCCCGGCAAGTATACGGACAACCGCCTGACCGTTATCGATTACGTCGACTTTACCCGTGGTAATCCGCCGCCTTTTACCCGACACGAATTCATCGAAGTCTTTACTGTGCTGGAGGGACGTCTTGCCTTTCAATATCTGGGAGAGTCAGTTTTTTATGTTTCGGCCGGGGATGCAGTAACTGTACCCAGTGGCCTCTCGCATACCTTCTGGAATCCTGACGAGCAAGCCTCGCATATTATGCTGGCCTGTACACCAGCCGGGCTTGACAGATTTTTTGAAGCGATTCATCGTGAAATGGAAAGATTAACAGCTGGAGAAATAGAGAAAGCTGAGATCGGCGCTTGTATGGAAAGACTTCGCGTAGAACATGGGATCGAAGAAACGGCCGCAGCGCCGGATATCAGTTGAAACCATTCTTTGATTCGAAATGTCGAATCGCTCAGCCACCGTATAGTGCATAATAGTATTAATACTTCAAACAAATTAACCATAATAGCTGATTACCTTTAAATGAGTTTACCAAGTCATTTCGTTAATTATATTTATCGTTCTAAGAAGATAAAAATTATCTACAGAGCTTTATCGCAGTTTCTCATAATAAGTTTGTCAACTGTTTCATCTGTTTATGCTAATGAAGTAGCCAGCTACGAAACCCCTTCGCCTGAAAATAGCGCCTATTACATACAGCAATCAATAATTGATAGTGCGCACTATAGTGTCTCGCCGCAGGTGGAGAATGATGGTTTTGATAATCATTACCAGATTCTAAATTCTGATCTTGGCGCGATTAGTGTTATCACCTCAGAATTTGCAGGTGAGAGACTGCACGAGCTGGATATCATTAAGGCTATTGGTGAAATCAAGCAAACTGATGCATTCGTGAAAGGCTTTCAGGCCTCGGTGGACACCACCATGAAGGCAGCAGAACAGGCGCTTAATGATCCAGAGAAAGCCGTAAAGAATCTGGAAAAAGGGTTTTCCCGTTTTCTTGATAACGTCGGTGCGACGGTTTCAGAATACAGCAAAAACAAGGAAAACGACTCAGATAAAAAGTCAACAGATAAAAACATGATAAAGGAATACCTGGGCGTCTATAGTGAAAAACGCAAGCTCGCGGTCGAATTTGGAGTTGATCCTTACTCTTCAAATGAGGTATTACAAAAACACCTTGAGGATCTCGCGACCGCTGTAGTTGCAGGCGGTGCATCGCTGGACGTAGCTTTGCAATCAGCACCGGGTGCCGCCAGTGCAGTTAGAAAAACTGCGGCGATGATGCAGGAAGGTGCACAAAACTATCTTTTAACTTCACCTAAAATACTGAAATTTAATATTGTCGAAAAGTTATCGGATCAGGAGTTTTCAGGCGAAACAATAGATGGCTTATTGAATAGTAGCGCCTGTTCTCTTCGACATATTACAACCGCCGCCGCCGTGCTAATTGGACTGGGGAAGAAAGAGCTAAATCAACAGATTTTCCCCTGGGTGCTTGGTGCTGAAGATGAAAATGAATGTCGTCAAAGAATGCACATGATGGAGTTAGCATGGGAATACCGAAGAACAAAAGCCGTAATTAGCAGCCTATGGGTTATCAGTGATCAATTGTATTGGCGAGATTCATCCGGGATTGATGGTATTCCAATTATCACGGATCATTTATTCTGGACCAGTAAACTTGAAAATATGCTTGCGAAGCTAAAGTCAGATAAAAAAGTCGCATGGATAAGTGGAGAAACCTCGGACAGAGTAGTATCGGAGATGAGCGATCGCAGGTTTGCATTGTCAGTAAAGAAATTTAGCGATTCAAATGACCGACAGAATATCGGTAACAGGGTTCTTAACGGCAGTGAACTACCTGAGCCTGAACATATTCCGGAAATAGAACCAGTTATTGTCGAGCAAGAGCAAAGCCCCGTATCCGAGCCTGTCGAATATTTATCCATGAACGAAGTTCCTGAGCCGGAACATATCCCGGAAGAAGAATCAATAGTTGTTGAAGAAGAGCAAAACCCCACACCCGAACCTGTCGAAGAGTTAACCAGGGTTGAAGCTCCTGAGTTGGAGTCAACGCCGAAACAAGAAACAGTTGTGCTCGAGCAAGAGCAAAGCCCCACACCTGAACCTGTTAAAGATCCCTTATTATCATTGTCATCCAAACAGGAACCTGAACAACCAACGCAAGTCCTTGTGCAGACTCGAGACTGCTGGGAGCACCCCAAACTGGGTAAATTCATATTCGAGCAAAAGGATCAAACTACGCAATTAATTCACAAGGTCCCATCTCGAGATAAAGCCCCTGATTTTAGTCTCACATCAATAGGTAACCAGTACTATTGGAAAACCAATAAAGGCGAACACGTTTTTATAAAAGAGATTGATAAAGTAACCTTACTCACCAATATCCATAGCAATAAAGCCGAAACCATATTGACGAAATGTAATAATCCAAACTAGGTAACAATTACTACAACGAAGCTAGCCAAACTGAAGCCTGTTTCGAGGGTATGATACTGATGGAGCATGGTCTTTCTAACCACAGGTGTCAGAACTGAATATATCTGACTGATACTTCAAGCATAGAAACAAGGGATATACTGCGTTTGCAGGCAGCCGGGAAATATTCCTGAGAGGATGAGGAATAAGACATGTTCGATAATCAATTCCGGATTGCACACACCTTGTACTGTAATCTTAACCAGGATCGTAGTGTTTAACTGGATTCAATGCATATTAGGAGGATATTTTGCGCCAGATCAAATAAACACATGGGGATTCTATTAGTATTTTTAATAGGGTAAGTAATTTTCACTAAAACTCATTAGAGAATAATATGAAAAGGTTTTCCAATATTTTATTTACTGTCACATCAGATGAAGATGTATCGGTCTCATTTGGAAAAGCAGTATCACTAGCCAAAAATAACCAGGCTAAATTAACAGTGGCAGGAGTAATTGACGCCAGTGATGAGGCGAAAGAACTGGCATCAAGCAGTAAAAGTCCACTGTTAGATGCCATGGTCGAGTCAAAACAAAATCAACTTGATGCATTGATAAAAGACATATTATTGGACGACATACAAGTCGAAACAAAGATACTAATTGGACTCGGGTTCATTGAAATAATTCGTGAAGCATTAAATTTTGAAAGAGACCTGGTAATAAAATCACTGGAGAGTTCTGAAAGTATTGGGGATAAATTGCTTGGTAGCGTGGATATGAAGCTTTTACGTAAATGTCCCTGTCCTGTCTGGCTAATTAGATCATCACAGCAGCATGGTTTCCGGGAGATTCTGGTGGGTCTGGATTATCAACCTGATAATGACACCGCTGATGAACTTAATATGCAACTACTACAAATGGCTTCTTCTTTAGCCTTGGCAGAATTTGGCGAACTGCATATCGTTCATGCCTGGGAGTTCGCGTACGAACTTTTTTATAGATCTTCGCGTTCAGGAAATTCAACAGAGGAAGTAGATAAGATGATTGCAGAGGAAGAAGATATACGCAGGCAATGGCTGGCAGATCTGGTTGATAAACATTGCTCAATTGTCGGAGAAGGGGCAGGTGATTATCTTAAACCGCAAATTCATTTGATAAAGGGTAACCCCAGAGTTGTAGTACCAGAATGTGCCAGAGAGATAGGGGCCGAACTTGTAGTTGTCGGCACTGTATGTCGCACAGGTATCCCGGGACTAATCATTGGTAACACTGTAGAAGAAATATTAAACAGAATTGATAGTTCAGTCCTGGCGGTCAAACCCAAAGGCTTCGTTAGCCCAGTGACTTGAAAAAAAAAGGAATTGCTAATAAATAAAAAATATATCCGTGCGCATAAATATGACTTCCCAATGTGAATAATGGACTTTGAATGGGTCGCAATAGCGTTGGGAGACGTTGTCTGGATTGCCGTAGCTTTTGCGCTGGGGCTGTTGTCCAGGTCAGTTGGCTTACCACCGCTGGTAGGATACCTGGCAACTGGTTTTTTAATCGGCAGCTATGGAATCGTCAGCGGAGAAATGCTGCAGAAGCTGGCGGATCTTGGCATTACCCTGTTGTTGTTTACTGTAGGCCTGAAACTAAACTTGCGCACTTTGGCGCGACCCCAGGTATGGGCAGTGACTTCGCTGCATATATCTATCACTATTCTTTTACTCTCCTTGCTACTTTATGGCCTGATTCTATTCCAGATACCCATCGTTGCTGAGCTAGAGCTTGCACAAATATTGCTCATTGCATTTGCATTGAGTTTTTCCAGTACCGTATTTGTCGTTAAAGTGCTGGAAGAGAAAAGTGAAATGAAGTCCTTACATGGCCGGATCGCCATTGGAATATTAATAGTTCAGGATATCGCTGCCGTTATATTTATAGCTGCATCTACTGGTAAAACCCCATCCATCTCGGTATTGCTGTTATTACTGCTTATACCATTGAGACCAGTGCTATTTTATTTAATGAAGCGAGTTGGACATGGTGAATTGCTGGTGCTTTATGGCTTGTTATTATCTCTTGGTGGAGCAGAGATATTCGAACTAGTAGGCATGAAAGGTGACGTTGGCGCATTGATTCTCGGAGTTATCATCGCCTCTCACGCGAGGGCCGCGGAAATGGCCAAAACGATGCTGGGTTTCAAGGACCTGTTTTTGCTTGGTTTTTTCCTGTCGATTGGACTTTCCGGTCAACCATCACAGGAAACCATGTTGTTGGCGAGCCTACTCACCGTATTTGTTCTTTTTAAATCCATTCTGTTTTATGTTTTGTTGGTGACTTTTAAATTGAGAGCACGTACATCATTGTTAACCACGATAAATCTGAGTAATTATAGTGAGTTTGGGTTAATAGTCGCAGCGATCAGTGTTACCAACGGGTGGATTGATAGTAGCTGGCTAACTGTACTTGCCATTTCAATTTCTCTGTCCTTTGTAATTGCCGCTGTTCTAAATGTTTTTTCTCACGAAATATACGCTCTCAATCGACCATTCTGGAAGCGGATGCAACGGACTGAACGACTGGACGACGACAGCATTCTTGATATTAAAGACAATACTATTGCAATTATTGGTATGGGTCGTGTGGGTAGTGGTGCTTACGACAAGATGCAAAGTATATATGGAGACACAGTAGTGGGTATTGATTTCGATCCTGTGACGATCTCCTATCAGCTTTCAACAGGAAAGAATATCCTGCTTGGTGATCCGAGTGATGCTGACTTTTGGGATAGGATCACCGGGACTCATACACTTAAACTGGTAATGCTGACCTTGCCTAACATAGAAATGAATCTTTCTGTGTTGAAGGAGTTATCTACAGCGAAGTTCGATGGAAGGGTAGTCGCTGCGGTCAGATACTCTGATGAAGTTGAAAGACTTGAAAAGGCAGGGGTGAATTCGGTTTTTAATATTTATACTGAAGCGGGTGCCGGTTTTGCAGCGCACGTAGTCGCGAAAAATCAATAATAGTTATTCTGCGACTTTTCTTTCAGAAACCAAGCAGTTCACTGTATTTACAAGCTTGTGAAAAGGTTTTTATCATACATATATAAGGTATGCCATGACTGCTTCGAACTGGAATACTTGCTAATCATTTAGGTCTGGAAGAACATATATAAATTCTGCATTTAGATCTTGTTTTCTCATTAAGGCGCGGTACGAGGAACTATTAGCACCGCCATTTTCTAATGCGTAAGCTGCGGCAGTTTTCCCGTAATTATCAACTGTGTCAATATTTACTCCTGCTTCAATTAGCAATTTCGTAAGATAATGATTATCTCCCATTGCTGCATACATCAATACTGTACGCCCTTCGCTATCTTTTAAGGTGAAGTCTGTATTTTTTTTTAACAACATATCAATAAGGCTTCTACTTGCATTCTTCCTGGCAGAAGCGTACATCAGCAAAGACATGTTTTTTTTATTTTTTAGTAAAGCATTCGTATCCGCTCCTGCATCAATCAATATTTTGGCAATTTTATAATCGTTCTCATCAATGGCAGCTTGCATAGGTAGTTCATCATTAACAGGCGTATTCACATCAATTCCTTCTCGAAGCATACGTAATATGACAGCGCGGCGTTTTCTATGTATCGCGAGAATGAAATTCTCTGAATTAGTTACAGCCCAGCTGGGCTGCGATGGCGGTGGAGGAGGGAGATTGTTTTGTCTATATACACATGATTGCGAAAGTGGGCCATGGTCAAAGTGGTCTTGAGTGACAGTGTATGAAAAGCATTGCCAGTCAATTTCGCTGCCGATACCCGTATATGAAAGATACGGTTTTAAAAAGATAGATGCTTTTTCATCTACGATATCTTTTAAGGAAACTTCGATAATCCCCTCGGGGCCAATCGTTATTTTTGAAGTTGCACGTCGGTTAAATGTTTCGGGTGCTCCAATTCCCAGCTCCTCATTACTTATGGGAAACCTTCCCATTTCCATGTAAAAATTGACTATCTTGTACTGCAGAAGACTCGCCGTTGAAATACTGTCGTAAATACTTACAACGTCTTCATTAATCTGGTTAAACGAGGAAATCAGGCGGTAATTCATACCGTTAAGAAGTAACCATGCAATAATTACGCTTGCAATAATAACGAGAAATCTCTTGCTCACCATCTAGGAGCCATTCTCAATAATCTCTGCCCTGTACAGTTCATTTATCACAGGTTTATATTCCAGTAAAACCTCAAACTCGTGTTACATCTATCTTAACTTCAATAATCAATCATCTTTACATTATTTTCTGAATTTCTTAATTTTTTCTTCATTTTTGATATTTCTCTATCAAATCGTTTTTCACATTTAAAATATTCTCTCGCTTCATCGTCAAGCACAACCACCCCGGAATAACGGTTGGAACCGCAAGATAATATTTTCTTTTGCTCTAATTCTTGAAGTGCGTTACCAATGTTATCGTGATTTTTGACTATTTTTGTTCTTTCTTCTTCCAAATTCTCTAGTTCTGATTTGGCCCAGTCAATTTTGCAATCAGTCTCCTTAACTTTAATATTATATGTTTTTAATTGTTCGGCGAAGCTTAGCTTATTGAAATTTTTCGAGTTTTTACGTGCATATTCATCACGGCGTTCCTTGGTGCTACTTTTTTTATCTCTCCAATTGAGTAGATTTTCTTCCAACATAGAGATTGCCTGCTCTGGACGTTTGCTGATAGTAGGCAGTGCACTTTTGCCACAATACATCTTTTTTCCTCGCTTATGCGGCTTTACAGCTTTTCCCGACACTTTAATATTTTCCTGTTGTATACCACTGTCGGTTGGCGGAGGTTTTTGCGAATATGTTACATTTCCCTCTTCATCGACCCACTTATACATCTTTGCAGCATGTACGGCAGAGGTGCTGGAGAAAACAATAAATAAAAAACTTGTCAGGCAAAGGCTAGTATATTCTTTTCTGTTTTTTATCATCTTAAAACTATCTCTCTATTAAAATTTTCTTCTTTTTGAGTTCCTGCTATAACATTGATTGTAGCAATCCCGCAGATGCAGAAACAGGTCTCACCTTGTGCATCTGAAAAGCCTTAACCAGTCGGCGATTAGAATGTTTGTCCACTCCCTGGCTATTCTCCGGTGGCTTGCTTTTTAGCGTAATAATGCTAGTAAGCATGACAACTTCCAAATAACCGTGGTTATCTACACCAGGCAAACCGATAGTACTGACTAATCTACATGAATGATAATTCTCCAAGTATTAGTAATGAACAATACCTGATTTTAATTCCGATGTCTTTGGACTGCTAAAGTTCAGTTGTTATCCTGAATTTGCTTTAGTAATGTAGACCATGACTAACCAATACTGGAATTATTGATGAAAGAGAAACAAAGCTATCACATGGACCTGGAAACCTTCCGCAAGAATGGGTATGCCACCATCGACTGGGTTGTGGATTACCTGAAAAATGTGGAATCCTACCCGGTTCTATCCCAGGTAAAGCCCGGAGATATTCGTAAACAATTACCCGACGCAGCGCCTGAAAAAGGTGAAAGCTTTGATGCTATGTTGAAAGATGTGACAGAAGTGGTCATGCCGGGTATTACACATTGGCAGTCTCCCAACTTTTTTGCCTATTTCCCCGGAAACAGTTCACCACCTGCGATCCTTGGCGAAATTCTGTCTGCCGGTTTGAGTGTGCAGGGAATGTTGTGGGCTACCAGTCCTGCCTGTACAGAAGTTGAAACTCATGTCATGGACTGGTTAGTGAAGATGCTGGATCTGCCCGAGAAGTTTATGTCTCATACAAAGGGTGGTGGCGTAATTCAACATTCTGCATCCGATGCTACTTTGTGTGCATTATTGGCTGCGAGGGAAAGGGTAAGTAGTGGTGAAGTTAATAAAAAGGGAGGAACAGGTAATCTGATCGCCTATACCTCCGCCCAGGCACACTCCTCAATTGAGAAGGGTTGCATGATTGCTGGTATAGGTACCGATAACTTACGACTTATTGATGTAGATGATGAATTCAGCATGCGTCCAGAAGCTCTGGACGCACAGATACAAAAGGATAAAGATGCGGGACTGATCCCTTTCTTTGTTTGTACCTGTGTTGGTACAACATCCTCGCTTGCTCTTGATTCGGTTGCTGAAATGGCAAAGGTAACAAAGAAGCATGATCTCTGGTTGCATGTAGACGCGGCGATGGCGGGGACTGCTGCTGTCTGTCCGGAACTTCGTTTTATTAACGAAGGTGTGCAGGAGGCAGATAGTTATACTTTTAATCCACACAAGTGGATGTTCACTAATTTCGATTGCAACGCATTCTTTGTTGCTGATCGTGCTGCCCTGATTAATGCATTAAGTATATTACCGGAGTATTTAAAGAACGAGGCCACGAATGATGGCGCAGTTTTTGATTACAGGGATTGGCACATACCTCTTGGCCGACGTTTTCGTGCATTAAAACTCTGGTTTGCGATTCGTCATTATGGTGTTGAAGGTTTACAGTTTCATATTCGAAAACACGTAGAGTTGAGTCAACAGTTCAAGCAATGGGTCATAGATAGTGATAATTTTGATCTGGTTGTAGACAATCCTTTAAATTTGATCTGCTTTCGGCATAAGGACGGTGATGATAAAACAGAAGCCATAATGGCTTCGGTAAATCAAACAGGTGAGGCCTACCTGACGCATACGAAGTTAAATGATAAATATACAATCCGTATGTCGATTGGGCAGACAAATACCGAGCTGAAACATGTCGAACACGCCTGGCGATTATTGAACGAGGCTAGTGACAAGTTAAGTAAATAAAAGTATGTCAAAACTTGACTCTGTAGTTAGGTACAGGGTATATGATTAGCTTGTGATGCCTGTTTTTTGAT
>JABHFC010000420.1 GCA_018676275.1 Gammaproteobacteria bacterium
ATCCTGAAACAGATGTAGCTGTAATCAAAATTCCTGCCGAAGATCTCTTTGATGTTAAGCCAGCAAACTCAGATGAGTTACGAGTCGGCGATTTTGTTGTTGCTATTGGTAACCCGTTTGGACTTGGCCAAACAGTGACCTCCGGGATAGTCAGTGCACTTAGTCGTAGTGGTTTAGGTATAGAAGGTTATGAGGATTTTATTCAGACGGATGCGTCCATTAATCCTGGAAACTCCGGTGGTGCACTGGTTAATTTGCGAGGTGAGTTAATCGGTATTAACACAGCCATTTTTTCTCAAAGTGGTGGGAATATAGGTATAGGCTTCGCGATTCCCATTAATCTTGCTTTGCAAATAACAGAACAACTGATGGAGAACGGCGAAGTAGATAGAGGCTTCATTGGTATACAGGCACAGGATTTGAACCCGGATTTAGCCGAAGCATTTGGAGTAAAGGACAAGCGTGGCGCGATTATCAATAGTGTTATGCCGGATTCACCAGCAGAAAAGGCAGGACTGAAGCCTGGCGATGTCATTACTTCTGTAAATAATAAAGCGATAAAAAGTGCATCAGATGTTCGATTGCATATTGGATTGTTACCTGTTGGTGAAAAAGTTATTTTTGAAATATTACGTGAAGGTAAACGCAAAAGATTGACTGCGAAAATTGCAGCAAATGCAAAAAAAGCCGAGAGTCCCGCAGCGATTAACCCCCGTCTGCAAGGCGTATCAATTGGTGAGATTGATGAAAATAGCCCTTACTATGGCAGGTTAAAAGGCGTTGTGGTGGCTGGAATCGATCGTGCAAGTCATGCATGGACCAGTGGAATGCGTAAAGGCGATATAATTACTTCTGTAAACAGGGTGGCGATTGGCAATCTGTCTGAATTTCTAAAATCTGTAGATGGTAAAAAAGGCGCTTTGCTTTTACGAATAGTACGTGGACGCTCGGCTGCATTTCTTGTGATCAAATAAGCTGAATCATGAGAGATGTTATTGGCTAGTCACTTAGACAATTTTAGCCTCGGGTAATTTGCAGTCAGAAATTACCTCACTTAGAAGACGAATTAGTTTTTGCCTGGGATAGCTGTTGCGATAAGCAATGGCAATTTCTCTTTCTGGTATTGGTTTTGTAAAAGGACGAAATGCCAGTAAATTATTTACTCCCATATCCGCGTTTATTGATGTGCTGGGAAGTATTGTGACGCCGGACCCTGCAGCGACCATTTGCCTGATGGTTTCGATAGAACTTCCTTCAAGGGTTTTCTGAATAGAATTTTTGGAAAAAGTATCACTCTTGCACGCCGGGCAGGCTTCCATCACCTGGTCACGAAAGCAATTCCCACTACGTAAAAGCAGTAAAGTCTCTTCGATAAGATCATCCGCCTTAATATTCTTCTTTTTTGAAAGATGATGATTTATTGGTAGTGCAACGACAAAAGGTTCTGTGTAAAGAACTGTCGTGGTTACGCCGGACAATTCAAATGGTGTTGATACAACTATCACATCGAGCTCGCCATTTTTTAGTTTCTCGGCGAGGTTGTGAGTATAGTCTTCGTCAATAATAAGAGTAAGGTCGGGGGCTCTTTTATTGATGAGAGGAATAATTTTGGGTAGGAGATATGGACCAGTGGTATATATGACTCCAACTCTTAACTTTCCTTTTAGTTGATCCTTTCCTTCTTCAGCAATATGTTTTATCAGCTTTGATTGTTCAAGCGTTTGCTGAGCCTGTTCAATAATTCGCAGACCAAGTGGTGTTACTGTTACATCGTGCTGATGGCGCTCAAAAATAGTAACACCTAATTCTTCTTCCAGTTTTTTAACCGCTACACTCAGTGTGGGTTGACTGACAAAACAGGATGCGGCAGCTTTGCCGAAATGAAGTTCCTGAGAAACAGCAACGATATAGCGTAATTCCGTAAGAGTCATAATGAGCTAATTAAGCCATAAGGGGTGGGTGTTTAGCAACAGGGAGGCTCAGCCATTGACAACAAAATTAAAAGAATGATCCAGGAGTCCGACAAACTCAGGTACTTGCAAGAGCCACCTGATTAGCTGCCCAGTCTCCTGAACCTTCTAAAAGTTGTTTATCTTTGCAGATATGACGTAATAACTCGACATCAATCAAATGTTTACCAAACGCATTTCCGGATTTTATTGCAAAGGGACTGTCAGGCTCCCCTAATTGCTCAACGACAAGTGAGGCATCAGAAAAATCGTCATCAATGGTATAAAGGTGAGTGGTGATAACAGTTTTCAAATTTGCACCTATTGCTGCCTTATTACCATTAAAGGTATCTTCTATGGCAACACAGTTTTCCGGCTCCAGTCCGAGCTCCGACAATACTAACTGGTATACGGCAGGAGAGGGCTTCTTATCTTCAACAATATCAGACGTGACGATTACCGAAAATAAATCCAAAGCTTCTTCGCCAAGTGCGTTTGTCAGAAGTGTTTCAACGTTTTTGTGCGAAGAACTTGTCGCTATGGCAAGGGTAATTTCATTTTTGATGGCATCTTCGATTAGTCGTCTGACCCCGGGGCGTAATTGAATATGACCTGCTACCAGCATTTCCCGATAGATACTGGATTTGCGCTTATGAACGGATCCAGCAAAATGCCATAAATCTGTATTTTCTTCCGGGATATATTGTTTTAGCTGGAGGTAGTTACGGATTCGCTCCTTACCTCCGGAAATGGACAGTAGTTCTTTGTACTCTTCAACTGACCATTGCCAGTCAAATTTGAATTCAACAAAGGCCTGATTAAACGCGAGTCGATGAATGTCCTCTGTGTCAGCGAGGGTGCCATCCATGTCAAAAATTATCGCTTTCAGCTTGTGCATTGTGTGTTCTGAATCAAATTTCAAATAGTTCTCGTTAGCTATTGAGAAACCTGAAAATATTAGTATTAGACCGAAATACTAGGTTATTTCCCCTTGATCGTCCACAGCTATGATCGGAACCACGTCAGTCTTTTCGTTTTCCAGTTCGACCCGTTCAATTTTCTCGAAGCGTGAGCTGATTTTCTTTGCTGACTTATTTACATTATCTACATCATCGTGAGCTTGTTTGATATGTACAGCCAGTTTGTCCATGCGATTCTGGAAACGATCAAAATCCTCAGCAAGATACCTCAGGTGTTCCTGGATAATGTGCACTTGCTCGCGGGTGGCCGCGTCTTTTATGACGGCACGTGCAGTATTTACAATTGCCCAGAGCGTGGTTGGAGAAACCATCCAGACACGTGCAGCATGAGCCTTATCAACAAGGTCACTATGATGTGCCTGGATTTCGGCAAATACGGCTTCAGCTGGGATAAACATGACTGCACCGTCTGAAGTTGTACCGGGCAGGATATATTTTGATGAAATGTCTTTTATATGTTTCTGGATATCTTGTTTGAACTGCTTTTCGCCGGCCTTACGCTCAATTTCTGAAGCATCGATACCAGTCATACGACGATAGGCTTCCAATGGGAATTTGGAATCAATCGCGAGCATCCCGGTTGGTTCTGGCAGGAACAGGACACAGTCGGCGATTTTGTCGTTCGGCAGAGTGTATTGCAGTTGATAATCAGCTTCCGCGAGAACATTGCGCACTAATGAATGAAGCTGTACTTCGCCAAAAGCACCGCGAGAACTTTTATCAGCAAGAATTTCCTGTAAACCCACCACATTAGTGGATAGTTCTGTGATTTTCTTCTGCGCTTCATCAATCAGCGCCAGACGTTTGAGAACGTCCGCGAATGTGGCATTAGTTTTTTCAAAGCCATCGGCTAGTCGTTTTTCGACCTGTCCGCTAATTTCCTTCAGACGCTGGTCAGTTTTTTCTGTTAACCCGACCATCTTTTTGCCTATTTCATCGCTGTTACGAGTCAAGTACTCGCCAACCTGCTTTTGGATATTGGTCATACCACTTTGCAGTGATTCGAGCAGGTTTTTGATCGCTTCATTCTGGCGCTGCTCAAATTTCGTGTTGTGTTCAGCAAGTATCTGGCGTAACTCTTCTCTCAATTCAGAAAAAGAAGCGACCAGGCGTTCACGTAACTGGGAGATGGCGTTTTGCTGATCCAGCTTCAGGTCATTGAGTTTCTCATCGAGGCTACTGATACGTTTGGCGTATTCGTCGAGTTTTGTCTCAAGACGGATAATATTCTCTTTATCTTTGGCCTGTACCGATGTGCGTATAACTATCCAGACGACCAGAAGTAAGAGGACGATCAGGATAATGTCAGCTACTATGGGAGGCATCATTAAGTCTTGGAAATTCATATTATTTAGGTAAAAATTACAATAATGTCACCATATAGAAAATGAATACGATAGTCAGTCAATACTTTAGTGGCATTGTCTCTGGGTCGGATGAGAATATCAATCTAGCAGAGGCTACACTATATATTGCCCAAATTGAGTATCCACATCTGGATACCTCAGCTTACCTGTCAATACTCGATGCCATGGCCGCTGAGCTCAGGGAGATTATACCTATTGATTCTTCAGCAAAGAGCACAATCAGCCTCATAAATGAATATCTTTTTGACACACTTGGTTTCAGTGGAAACTGGCGTAGCTTTAATGATCCCAGGAATAGTTTTCTTAATGAGGTGTTGGATAGAAAACTCGGAATACCAATAAGTTTGTCTCTGCTCTATATGGAAATTGGAAAACGTCTGGGACTGGAACTGTACGGAGTATCTTTTCCGGGACATTTTCTAGTTAAGTTAATTCACGAAAAAGAAGAGTTTATTATTGATCCTTTTTCCGGTGGAGTTGTGTTAGTGGAGGCGGAATTACTGGAGCGTTTGAAGCATTTTTCCGAAGACAGGCAGAGCCGCTGGAACCTGGAAGAACTACTACAACCTGCAAGTAATAAAGAAGTGCTTATCCGTATTTTACGTAATTTAAAAAATATTTATATTGAAGTTGATGACTTACAACATGCTCTGCATGTAACCAATTTGCAGTTAATTCTTGATCCTGACTCAGCAGATGGTTTGCGTGATCGTGGTTTTATATATGAGAGCCTGGATTGTTATCGTGCTGCAAGTGAGGATTTTCAAAGATATCTTGTTCTAAATCCCGCTGCGAATGACTGTCAATCTATTCAATCGCGACTATCAGGACTACAGCATTCAATAAGCCGTCTGCATTGACTGACAGTAGCTCATGAATACAGCTGGCAAAAAGCTAAAGGGGAGAGGTACAGCAAACGCTGTCAATGCTCGATACCTGGGTTTTCAACGAGAGGTTTTTTACGATGAATGGGAAACCCAAAACGAAAACGACAAAGTTATAACCGAGGTTACGGAAGAGAAAGCGCGAACAATCATTTCACGCAACACTTCACCGGATATTCCTTTTGAGCTATCTATAAACCCCTATCGTGGTTGTGAACACGGTTGTAATTATTGCTATGCCAGACCCAGTCATGCCTATCTCGATCTTTCACCGGGTATAGATTTCGAAACCAGGCTAAGTGCCAAAGTAAATGCAGCAGAACTTTTGCTGAATGAATTAGCAAAACCAGCATATGTGTGTAGCCCTATTGCCATGGGTACTAATACTGATCCTTATCAACCAATTGAACGTGACCATAAAATCACGCGAAATATTATTGAGGTACTTGCTAAACATCATCACCCCCTAACGATAGTTACCAAATCACGCTTGATTCAAAGGGATATTGACCTGCTGTCAGAGATGGCAAAACAGAACCTGGTACAGGTATTTATCTCGGTAACTACTCTGGATGCGGAACTGGCACAATCAATGGAACCGCGAGCCAGTGCTCCCTTTAGACGTGTGGAGACTATTAAGGCGTTAAACGATGCTGGGGTTCCAACAGGTCTTATGTTTGCGCCGATTATCCCCTGCGTGAATGATGCTGAGATGGAAAAAATAATAGAAACCTGCGTCACCGCAGGAGCCTTAACTGCGGGTTACGTTATGTTGCGTCTTCCACACGAAGTGAAAGATTTATTCAGAGAATGGCTGGAAATTAATTTTCCACTTAAAAAAGATCATGTGATGAGCATGATCATGGATCTACGAGAAGGTAAGGATTATGACTCCAAATTCCATGCCAGGATGCGAGGTTCTGGTGTTTATGCCAGCATGATCAGAAAGCGTTTTG
This sequence comes from Gammaproteobacteria bacterium, assembly GCA_018676275.1. Taxonomy (GTDB): domain Bacteria; phylum Pseudomonadota; class Gammaproteobacteria; order Eutrophobiales; family Eutrophobiaceae; genus WLWS01. The sequence goes on from JABHFC010000420.1 coordinate 6,137, forward strand.
AACACAGTTGTAAATCACAGGGAATAAATCAAAAACGCTATGAACTTTGTAGAGATAAATTCCAGCCACCACAACTTTCAGGCTCACAGCAAAGCTTGTTCTAACAAATTATTTTTTAACGACGCAAAAAAGTCAGCCAACGATAGAAATTAAGCACGCTGGCAAGAGATGCAGCGATGTAGGTGAATGCAGCAGCCATTAGTATTTTTCTGGCAATAGGCATGGCGGATTCTGGTAAATATTGTCCATGTTCTAAAATGGGTAAGGCTCTATTGAAGCTGGCATCGAGTTCTACTGGCAAGGTAATCAGGTGAAACACCACCGGAAGGAGCAGTATCATTATTCCGCAAAACAACATCAAACCTCCAATAAGGGGTAATTTTGTCAGTATCGCAGCGAAAGGAAACGCGACCAGCATCATCGCAGCAATTTTTTCACTAATGGCGACTACCCGGGCCATACGCCATCGCAGGTAGAGCGGACGATAGGCGCTTTGATGCTGAATTGCGTGTCCAACTTCGTGGGCAGCTATTACAACCGAAGTTAGTGACTTTTCAGTATAAACCTGCGGTGATAATCGTATTGTTTTTTGTTCAGGGTCGTAGTGGTTATCATCGGTTTCCAGTTGTTCAACTTTCACATCGCTTAATTCAAATTTATTAATCAAGTGCTGTGCCAGTTCTCCACCGGTACCCGGTAGTTGTTCCACAGGTGTGCTATATCGTTTAAAAATATATTGCGTCCAGAATTGTGGGATAAAAATCACCATTAATAAAACAATTAATCCGGCTGCTATCAGCATAATGCAGACATGATACTATTGCTGGCATGAATAAAGTGACAATTATTATAATTTTATTTTTATGACACCGCTGGAATGTTATCAACGCGATCTGGACTCTGGCGAGTTTAGCTTTGACCAAAGTCAACGTGATGCTGTTGAATATACGCAGGATCTGTATGAGACATTGGTTTCTAATAATAGTGCATCGAAAAATGTTCTCAGTAATTTGCTTGCAAAGGTTTCGGGTGATCGAAGCAGGCGCATAAAAGGCCTGTATTTCTGGGGTGGAGTTGGTCGTGGTAAAACCTGGATCGTTGACGCATTTTATGATTGTTTGCCACTTGAACGAAAGATGCGTATGCATTTCAACCGATTTATGCACATGGTGCATCGAGAGTTGAAAGCTTTATCTAATATTCAGGAGCCGCTTAATATTGTCGCCAAAAATATATCTGCAAAAGCACAGGTAATTTGTTTCGATGAGTTCCATGTCTCTGATATTACCGATGCGATGTTACTGGGTGGTTTGTTCAAAGCTTTGTTTGAAAATGGAGTGATTCTGGTTACGACCTCCAATGAACATCCTGACAAATTGTATTGGGATGGTTTGCAGAGAGAGCGATTTTTACCGGCAATCGACTTGATCAAACAACACACACACATTATCAATGTAGATGAAGGTATCGACTATCGCTTGCGTTATCTCGATAAGGCGCAGATATATCATCAACCTTTGGATGAGCGCGCGGAGCTTATGTTGATGGAAAATTTTCAACACCTTGCACCGGAGTCAGGAAGTACTGGGCAGCCCATCTATATTGAGCACAGGCAAATTGAGACTTTGCACTGCGCCGACGGTGTGGCCTGGTTTGATTTTCCGGCTATCTGCGATGGCCCGCGCGGGCCGGCAGATTATATTGAGATTGGTCGTCTATATCAGACCGTCTTGATTTCCAATGTGCCACAGATGGATGAAAATCAAAATGATCTAGCAAAGCGATTTTTGACTCTTGTAGATGAATTTTATGATCGTAATGTAAAACTTATATTGTCTGCCGCAACTACGCCGGAATATTTATATACAGGCAAACGGCTGCACAAGGCTTTCAGACGAACTGTAAGTCGATTGATCGAAATGCAAACTCACGATTATTTGGCTAAACCACATCTTCCGGATTAACAATCTGCAGTCGCTCAGGAATATCTGAATCCAGACCTGTTAAAGCAGCTCGTTTCCACATTTAAGCTCATGTAAGCCTTAAAAAATTAAATACCTTTTAATACAGCTAGTTATATACTATTATTAACATTATTAATTAAATATCAGATGTAACTAGATATTACTCCGTTTGTATTTTATGCAGGAATGGAAGTTAAATATCTTTTGAAACAATAGCTTAAAGGGTAGAAAGACAGTGGTATCAGGCAGTCAAGACATAGGTTCTTCGGAAATATCGGAATCACAGATCGCTGCGATCCTTGAGTATCGTTATGGTAGCGGTATGGTCCACCTGCCTCGTAAACAACTCAGTAAATTAATTGCGCTGGCAAAACAGCGTGGTTTTATAGACGCCGAAGAGTATTTGACACGAAAAGGTAGAGCTCTGCTGGCTCGCTATCATTAAATACCGTTCCTAGAAGTCTGTCGGACTTAGGATGTCCTGCTACGGGAAAGCCGGATTTAGCCCTGAGATACGCAATTTTTCGTCAAAGAGAACCACTATTCTCCTCAATATTGCGTATCTCAGAACTCAAACCGGTCTTCCCCTCGTGACGAACACCTAAGTCCAACAGACTTCTGGCTGTTTACCTCTCACTAACTTCAATTATGTGGATATTTGTCCGCAATGAGCTTTCCTCTCGTCGATAGATTAACTATGCTTTGTTTAGGAGTCGCATAGACTTCTGGGGACACATCTTTATGGAAAACCGCCTTGGGGGAGATTAGCAATAACTAAAAAGGGGGATTAGGATGGTCAGTTACACTATCGAAGACATCAGAAATATCGCAATTGTTGGTCATGGTAGCAGTGGTAAAACTACGCTGATAGAAACTCTTATGCATCGTTCTGGTGCGATTAATCAAATGGGCAGTATCGAAAGAGGCAGTACCGTGTGTGATTTTAATCCACAGGAAAAGACTCACAAGCATTCCCTCAATAGCGCCATCGTCAGCATGGATTATCACGGTGGTCATATAAATCTGATAGATACGCCAGGATATCCTGATTTTATTGGTCGTGCCTTGCCCGTATTACCTGCAGTTGAAACCTGCGCCGTCCTGGTAAATGCGCAGGCGGGTATCGAAACTGTTACCAACAAAATGATGGAAGTGGCAAAGGAGAGGAAACTGGATCGCCTGATTATCATTAACAAGATTGATGTTGAGTCACTTGATTTGCAGGCATTACTGAAACAGTTACAGGAACATTTCGGCAAGGAATGTTTACCGCTGAATTTGCCTGCCAATAATGGAAAAGAAGTTGTCGATTGTTTTTTTCAGTCCAGTGGCAAAGATACCGATTTTTCTTCAGTAGAAGAAGCGCACACAAATATTATTGATCAAGTTATTGAACTGGACGAAGAGTTGATGGAGTTGTATCTCGAACAGGGCGAAGACATTAAACCTGAACAGTTACATGACTCTTTTGAGCAAGCCTTGCGTGAAGGTCATTTAGTCCCCGTTTGTTTTGTTTCCGCTACCAGCGGCGCAGGTATTGATGAATTACTGGAAATATTTGCTCGTCTGATGCCAAACCCGAATGAGGGGAACCCACCCGAATACCTGAAAGGAGAGGGTCTAGACGCTAGTCCAATAACTATCTCAGCCGATCCGGAAGCACACGTGCTTGCTCATGTTTTCAAAATTACGATTGATCCCTTCGTCGGCAAGCTGGGTGTGTTTCGAATTCATCAGGGCACAATTCGTAAAGATAGTCAGTTGTTCATCGGTGACGGAAGGAAACCTTTCAAAGTCGGGCATTTATTCAAATTACAGGGTAAGGAGCG
>JABHFC010000421.1 GCA_018676275.1 Gammaproteobacteria bacterium
TCCATCAGCAACAGTATATTGTAGCAATTCTTTGCCTGCTTTGAGGTCATACATTATGGCAAGTTGATAAAGTAACTTATCCATAACATTCGGTGACGTAGGCATCTTCCATGATGAACCATCAATGGAGTTGGTAATACGATTGTTCTCCCAGTCAAAAGAAATACTCACTTTACGATCTTTTTTACCACCACTATGATCATAGTAGTAGTTTATTGGTATTAGTTTGTCAGCTTGCAGTTGCCAGTTACTATTTTCAACTATGTGATCTTTTCTGAATATAGAAATAAGTCCTGTGGTACGGGTTTCAGAATGATACTGATAAATACCGCTATCCTGACGGGTAAATCGACGTGTCATTTCGGCTATTTGCGCACCTTTCATACGAATGCTGTAATCAGCCTCAAACAGGACCGGTGTATATTCTTCTGCTTTGGCAAAGTGAACAAAGCAGAGAGCCAGGGCAAGGGTTATTTGATTTATTTGGCGAAACATATTACACACTATGACAAATTCCCTATGTTAAGATTCAGTTTTTGATAAAGATATAAATAGAACTAATTTTCGAGTCTAAAACAAACATGAGTAACTATTTTTCACCTTCTTCAACTGCCCGTGTATTGGTTGTTGGCGATGTCATACTTGATCGATATGTATATGGAGATACAAACCGCATCTCTCCGGAAGCGCCGGTCCCGGTTGTAAAAGTGTACAAAACTGAAGAGCGCCCCGGTGGAGCGGCCAACGTTGCTGTGAATATTAGAACGCTGGGCGTTGCTGTGCAACTAATCGGCATTACAGGGGATGATAATTCCGCAGACATATTGACTGCACAGTTGAGAAAAATTGGAGTCGAATGTGATTTTATTCAAAGACAGGGTTTTTCTACAGTAACTAAATTAAGAGTACTAAGCCAGCACCAGCAATTGCTCCGTCTCGACTATGAGAGTGATACTGATATTACAAGTGCAGAATCCTTACATGACCTATATAAAAATGCATTGGGACAATCTGATGTTGTGGTTTTGTCTGATTATGCCAAGGGCAGTTTGAGCCACGTTGAAGACTTTATCAAACTGGCTAAAGCTCAGGGAGTTCCAGTCCTGGTCGACCCCAAGGGAAGTGATTTTAACCGCTATAGTGGCGCCAGTTTTTTGACCCCGAACCTGAAAGAATTTGAATCTATTGTTGGCATATGTAAAAGCGATCTTGAACTTGAACAAAAAGCTGCTGAATTATGTAAATCCTTAGACCTGGACGCTTTGCTAGTGACAAGAGGTGAGCGGGGAATGAGCATGGTCGATAGCACAAGTGATAATGTTATTCACTTAAACGCTCGGGCTCATGAAGTGTTTGATGTAACAGGTGCCGGGGATACTGTAATTGGTGTGTTAGCGGCAGCTCTGGCATCCGGGTATAAATCTGAACAGGCAGTCAATTTTGCTAATTTTGCCGCAGGTCTTGTAGTAGAAAAACTGGGAACAGCGAGTGTGAGCGCGACTGAACTTAATGCGGCAATTGGTGGAGGAAATAAGACAACAAGTGGAATAATTCAGAGGCAAGACCTTGTGAATATAATCGAAGCTGCTAAATCAAGAAATGAACGCATCGTCATGACTAACGGGTGTTTTGACATTATTCATGCGGGCCATGTGGAGTATTTGAAAAGCGCCAGGACACTGGGCGATCGACTATTAATTGTTGTGAATGATGACGAATCTGTAAGCAGACTGAAAGGCAAAAATAGACCAATTAACTCACTCAATAATCGTATGTCGGTATTAGAGGGTCTTTCATCAAGCGACTGGATAAGTTCTTTTTCTGAAGATACCCCAGATGAAATTATTAGTCTTGTAAAGCCCGATGTATTGGTCAAAGGTGCCGATTATTTACCTGAGGAGGTAGTTGGAGCAGATTTCGTGCGTAGTTACGGAGGTGAAGTGGTAACTATTCCATTCGAATCACAGTGTTCTACCAGTGATGTTATTAGTAAAATTCAGAAAGGGAACGTGGAGGAGAGCAAGTGATTATTGTCACTGGTGGAGCCGGATTCATTGGCAGTAATTTAGTTAGAGCATTAAATATATCCGGGCGAAAAGATTTGCTTGTAGTTGATGATTTAAGTGATGGGCATAAATTTCAAAACATTGCTGGCTGCAGCATCTCGGATTATTTCGACAAGGATGAATTTGCACAAATCATAGAAAGTGGTAAACGTAAATTCGATAAAATTGATGCAGTATTTCACCTGGGCGCATGTTCAGACACAACGGAATGGGATGGACGTATGATGCTGGATAATAATTATCGTTATTCAAAGGAAGTGTTGCATTTTTGCATGCAAAATAAAATCCCGTTGATATATGCATCCAGTGCCGCCGTTTATGGAACAGGAGATAAGTTTAGTGAAGATGCAGATTGTGAAAACCCAATCAATGTATATGCCTACTCGAAATTATTGTTTGATAATTATGTGAGGCGTGTAATGGAAAAAGCTGAGTCGCAAATTGTTGGCCTGAGATATTTTAATGTATATGGAAGGGGAGAAGCTCACAAAGGTGAAATGGCCAGCGTCGCTTATCAGTTCAATAAGCAAATACTGGAAGACTCAAAAGTAAAACTGTTTGAAGGCATTAGCGGTTATTCTGATGGCGAACAGTTACGTGACTTTATTTATGTGGATGACGTTGTTGCAATTAGTCGCTGGTTTATGAGTGCCCCACAGGTTTCCGGTATTTTTAATGTTGGTACCGGGGATCCACATACATTTAATGACATGGCGAAAACAGTAATTGACTGGCATGGGCATGGTGAGATTGAATATATATCATTCCCGGAAAAGTTAAGAAATAATTACCAAAGTTTTACAAAAGCCGATTTGACGCGATTACGCAGTATTGGCTGCGATTATAAATGTAATAGTCTTGAGTCGGGCATGAAAGAATACCTGGGCTGGCTAAATAAAACTGCTGCCTGACATTTTATCAAGGTTTGTATCTTGAGACATTTTTATTCATTATTACTTTATTGTTTATTACCGCTGGTTTTTTTACGTCTGATTATTCTTGGGTTTCGGACATCATCTTACTGGTCAAGATGGAATGAACGACTTGGATTTCTTCCTTCCGTAAAAATCGATCAGCCAGTCTTTTGGCTTCATGCTGTATCAGTCGGGGAAGTTGAAGCTGCAACACCAATTATAGAGAGAATGTTAAGTCAACTACCTCAATATCAAATTGTAATCACTACCGTTACCCCAACGGGAGCTGAAACAGTTCAACGGCGATTTAAAAATAATGCCAGACATTTTTATCTACCCTACGATTTGCCATCCGCAGTACAGCGTTTTATTACACAATTACAGCCATCAATATGTGTAATTATGGAAACAGAACTATGGCCAAACCTTTATCACTATTGCGATCAAAAAAACATACCAATTATGCTAGTGAATGCCAGAGTCTCCCTGCATTCTTTAGTTGGATATAAAAAATTCCCTGGTCTGCTTAAAAAGACTTTTGATTGCGTCACCTACGTCCTTGCACAAAGCAAGCTGGATGCAGAACGAATTATGATGATTGGTTGTGATTCCAAAAAAGTGAGCGTTACTGGTAACTTGAAATTTGATGTCAATCTACCTTCGGACATATATACGAAGGCGAAATCTATAAGGGCAGAAATGTTTCCAAATCGCCCTGTATGGATAGCAGCAAGCACTCATGAGAAAGAAGAGGAAGCCTTACTTGAGGCACATGAGAAGATACTTGAGCAGCACCAAAGTTGCGTATTAATTTTGGCGCCGCGTCATACACAGCGATTTAACCGGGTGGCAGATTTGTGTGACAGATCCAATATGAATGTTGTTCGCAAAAGCAGCAATGAAAAATGTACTAAAGAAACACAAGTATATTTGCTAGATACGCTGGGCGAGCTACAAACTTATTATGCATGCGCAGATTTAGCATTCGTAGGAGGAAGTCTGGTGCCTGCAGGAGGGCACAACATGCTGGAACCCGCTTGTTTAGGGCTACCTGTACTATCTGGTATACATGTTAGCAATTTTCACGAAGTGAGTAATTTGTTACTAAAAGCTGAAGCTTTGATTTTAGTAGATGATGAGTCTGATCTCGTAGATAAAGTGACGCAATTGCTCTCTAATGTGGAACTACGAAATCAAATGGGTGAAAATGCTAAAAATTTGGTGGCAATGCATAAAGGTAGTGCTGATCATGTCATAGACAAAATGAAATCTCTTCTTCAATGAACTTATAAGCTTATTGGAAACCTAATTGCCAGCAAAGCGTTCACCAGGGGCTGGTTACACCAGTATATTTTCCAGGTCTTTAATTTGATAGCATAAACAGCAGTTATAACTTAATGGAGTAAAATGAATGCGTTTTTTACAAGTGGGGTTAATATCATTTATATTTTTTTCATCAATGGTGTCGGCAAACGATTATCCTACAGTTGATACAGTTCGGTTCGTAGTTAACTGTATGGTGGATAATGGTAGTCAGAATGAAGAAAATCTATATGCCTGTACATGTCGTTTTGATGCGATAAGTTCTGAAATAACATTTTATGAATATGAACAAGTTTCCGTTTATGTACGCAATAAAGCCATGCCAGGTGAAAAAGGTGGAGTGTTTCGCGATTTAGGTCGGGATACTAAAGAACTAAGGACCAAGTTTGAAGAAGCAGAGAAAAAAGCAAATAAGGCTTGTCCAATCGCACGGAGAGTAACTAGACCAGCTAAATCAAAGTAGTTATCGATTTGTGAAAATAGAGGGGTAGCCATAGCTACCCCATTATTTATTCCATATATTTCTAAGTTATATAGCTCAGGAAGAAGATTTCACCTCGTAGCTGGAATTCCATTGATTATTTTTGGTATCACTAGCTTCTACTGTCAAAGTCCCTTCGCTTTTCGGGGTAAAATAGAATCGAAAACTGGGGTCCATACTGACTGAAAATGTCAGATTGGCCTGCATGATAGTTTTGCCTTCGTAGTAGACTTTTATTCCACTTATGAAATGAGGAGGCGGCATGACACGCGAACCTATTCTCATCGGTTGCAGGCCGGTAATATTTGGATGTTTTATTTTGAGTTGAACCAGGTTTGGTTTGGATAGCTCCAGTTCTCCCACATTTTTAATTTTCATTCTCCCCATATTATCGATTGAATCGCTTATGCTTTTGGGTGGCGGAGCTGAACATGCTCCTGTTGCACGAACAAAGCTTTTCGACATATATAGTTCGCCTGTGTTCATTTCTGCTATGGCCCTAATGTAGGTGAACGTGTCCACTCTGACACGCATGGCCAGATCCGCACGACCGCTTTCAGGTGATAAATCGAAAACGCCTACCAGCGGTAATGGATTCTTGTCGATATAGACATGAATTTTTTTGATAAAGAGATCTTTGGTTTGAGGAATTTTAGTATGTATAGAGACCGGGACAATTGTGGCGTCTTCAGCACGGTAAGGAGCCTTTATTTCCAGAATAGTTTGTTCGGCTCCTTCAATAATTTCCCGCGACTGGAAAACTGCTTTTCTTAGTGGTTCCCAGGCTTTATCAGATAATTTCTGTCGATGGTCAGCTGCCTGAACTTCTGCTTGAGAAATATTTGGGATGCTAAGAGTACAAATGATAAGTAATGTATAAAATAGAGTACGAAAAGTGAAAGCAGTTTGCATAGGACCACCCGGTTGTTAGCTTGAAAATGTATGATGTCAGATTATATAGACAGAAATTTTACTAATATATCCAAATACAGCAGAGATTTTCTGGATTTGTTTAAGTCAAAATACACGCTGCTGATCTAAACCTGAGTCTTTATCGATGTTCTGAGCTGGCAGGCTATACTATTTAATTGATGTTTTGAGTCTAAAACCTCTTAGAGCAAAGAGAGTATCAAATATTTGTATTTAAGTATTATACGTAAGGCATTGATAAATAATGGAATATTATATTTTTATGTCATGTCGTATTAATGTTTTGAAAACACAATATTAACTTGCTTGTGTTGTGAAAGTTTCCTAAGATATTAGGCGCTTACTGTTGTTAATAATAATTAAGCGGTAGATAGGGAAATCGAGTGATTGTATTGGTAGATGTGCCTACAACCTTGACACATTAAACATGTGAAACGGCCCCCAATCGGGGGAAAGCCTGATCAGGCAGGCTTGTGCGTTCTAAATTCTTGTTGAATTGATTAAGGGATATCCATTACAGACCACGATGATAAGAAAGAATACAGTTCAAGATGTATTTATTTATTGCGACTCAAAGTTCATTGATACTTTGGGTTTGTGGCGTCTGTAACAGCTATGACGAAACGCATGTCGATATACCTCAGTAAAATCAGTGCGAGCCTCTCGCCATTAATGCAGTTCAACTCAAATATCAGTTTTCTTTTGGTAGCTACGGCTCCAAACAATTTCATTACTAGCGTTCAACTTTCTGATGCCAATGATCTCGGGGCGTCAGGGGGTTTATTTGTATAATCTCGAGATCAACAACATGATCAACTAATAAAATATAGAGGAGGAGGTCATGAGTAAATTATCCATGAAGTACTGGATGATTGCCGTTCTGGCCCTGGTGGTTCCGTTGTCTGTTTCAGCAAATGATGAAGTTCGTGCGCTGATTGACAATCCAAACTACTGGGCGTTCCCGGGTGGCGATTATAATAACTGGCGTTATACGGAGTTGAAACAAATCAACAACAAAAATGCCGGTAACATAGTAACAGCCTGGACTTTTTCAACAGGTCGTTTACAAGGCCATGAAGGTGGTCCTTTGGTTCTGCCGCCGAGTGCGACAGGTTTAGCTTCAGATCATCTTTATATTCACTCATCATTCCCTAACGATGTTTTCGCCGTCAACCTTGACGACCTGACTATCACATGGGCATTTGAGCCACAACAAAACGAAGCAGAAACTGTTCCCGTTATGTGTTGTGACATCGTGAACCGTGGTCTTGGTTACAGCATGGGGCAGATTTATCTGCAACAGGCTGATACCAAACTGGTCGCTCTTAATGCAAAAACAGGTAAGGTAGTCTGGGACGTCTTTCAGGGTAGCGATATTCCTGCATCCCTTGGCGGTCCGTACAGTCCTAGAGAAGGCATGACCAACACCAACGCACCGCATCCTGTAAAGGATAAAGTCATCACCGGTTGTTCAGGTGCTGAATTTGGTGTTCGTTGCTGGTTAGCTGCTTACAATGCAAAAGACGGTAGCCTTGCATGGCGTGCATTCAGCGCAGGTCCTGACAAGGACATCCTGTTTGACAAGAACACCACATCTCTGGGTAAAAAAGTTGGTAAGAATTCCAGCTTGAAATCCTGGAAGGGTGATCAATGGAAGCAGGGCGGTGGTTCCACATGGGGCTGGTGGCCAGTAGACTTTGAAGAAAACCTTGTCTATTACGGCTCTGGTAACCCGGGCACCTGGAATCCTGTTGTACGTCCTGGTGACAATAAGTGGTCAATGACCATGTTTGCTCGTGATATCGACACTGGTATTGCACGTTGGGCTTATCAGATGACCCCTCATGATGAGTGGGACTATGATGGCATTAACGAAATGATCCTGGCTGACATGAAAGTAAAGGGTAAAATGACCCCTGCTTTAGTCCACTTTGATCGTAACGGCTTTGCTTACACCATGAATCGTAAGACTGGCGCGCTGTTAGTTGCAGAGAAGTATGATCCTGCAGTTAACTGGGCTACCCACGTTGATATGAAGACTGGTCGTCCACAGGTCGTTTCCAGTAAATCAACCGACCAAAACGGTGAAGACGTTGTCGCTAAAGACATCTGTCCTGCTGCTTTGGGTACAAAGGATCAGCAGCCTGCTGCTTACAGTCCTCGTACAGGTTTGTTCTACGTTCCTACCAACCACGTTTGTATGACCTATGAGCCAGTTAGCTATGCTGCTGGTGGTAACAAGTATGTTTCCGGTCAGCCTTTCGTGAATGCTAACTTGACCATGTATCCTGCTGGCGCCGTTATGAAAGACGGTACTGACAACATGGGTAATTTCATCGCATGGGATGCCGATAAAGGCAAGATCAAATGGTCTATTCCTGAGCAATGGTCAGTTTGGAGTGGTGTGTTGACAACGGCTGGTGATGTTGTTTTCTACGGTACTCTTGAAGGTTATGCCAAAGCAGTTGACGCGAAAAGCGGCAAACTACTTTGGAAGTTTAAAACACCTTCCGGCATCATCGGTAACTTCAACTCCTGGCAGCATAACGGCAAACAATATGTCGGCGTGCTTTCCGGTATTGGTGGTTGGGCCGGTGCTGTTGTGGCTATACCTGGTTTAGCAGCCGCTCCTGGCGGAGCTGCACTGGGTGCTGTTGGTGGCTATCGCGGTCTGCTCAACTCATCACGTAATAGTGGTGTCTTGATGGTATTCAGCCTGCCGTAAGCTGACTTAACAGTTAGTTTTAAAGAAGTACTAATCCCCGGTATCTTATGGTGCCGGGGATTTTTCTTTTTTTAGTTTAAGCGTTTTTATATTGTGTTGTTGACTGAAGAGTCAAAATTTCAATTGCAAATATTAAAAAAGTTCCCTGAATATTAAGAGAACTTGTTATGTAAACATGAGTCACATCGTTAAGGTACTTTTGTCATTATGGACGTCCTACGTGTGCAAATACCTTAGTCTTCCTTTAAAATATGGTGGTTTTTAGGGCTGGAGCTGATGCAGAAAAGTTAGCCTGTGAAAGAACCTTTTTTGATTAACAGTGCCCAGGCATGTGATTTAATTTGGAGATCGTAAGTAATGAGTATTAAAAAAAGTTTTGTTTTAGTAATGATGTTTTTTTCTTTATTAATTAGCAGCAATCTAATAGCTGCTGAGTCTCATACCATCAATGCGGAAGCTAGAAGGTTTGTAGCAGATATTGTTTATATTCAGCCTGGCGATACAGTAGGCTGGATTAATATGACTTCACACAACACGGTCTCTATTGATGGATTGATACCGGAAGGTGCTGAGCCATGGCGTAGTAACCTGGGACAAAACCTGCAGCTTACGCTTGAGGTAGAGGGTGTTTACGCTTATGTCTGCGAACCTCATCTCGGCTTTGGTATGGTTGGCCTGATTATTGTTGGTGAACCTACAAATCTGGAAGCTGTAAGAGAGGCTGCACTGAAACTTGAAGGTCCTTATCGTCGCATTCTGGGTAAATTGAAAAAATTACCAGCTCCGCAGGAAGGCTGATTCGATAAGTATTTTAGAATGACATTTATGGATAATATCCCTGGATTGATTTGAAGATGAAAAATTTGATTTTTTTTATTGGTATTTGTGTTTTATATAGTCAATCCGTAATAGCTCAAAACGGTGAGCGTACCGAACTAAAAGTGTGTGCCGATCCCCACAATCTGCCTTATTCGAACAAGGCAGAGGAAGGCTTTGAAAATAAGATAGCTGAGTTATTTGCTGCAGAACTGCGCTTGCCATTGAAATACGAATGGTTTCCACAAAGAATGGGTTTCATTCGAAATACATTAAAAAGCGAAAGTTCTGGCGAAGGTTATAAATGCGATCTTGTCATTGGAGTGCCAGACAGGTTTGAGCTGGCAGCGACGACAAAACCTTATTATGCCTCGACCTATGCTTTTGTGTATGCCAAAGGAAGAGGCATGGATGGTCTTCAAGTACCCGGTAATATTGTTAAGTTACCAAAGGCAAAGCTGGAGAAAATACGTATTGGTGTGTTCGATAGAGGGCCGGCACAATTGTGGGTTTTTAAATATGATTTGTTTGGAAACGCGGTTCCTTACGTTGCACAATCAGGCGCGGTAGGTATTAATCCAATTAATGTACTGGACGACATTGCGGCGAACAAAATTGATGCCACAATTATTTGGGGACCAATCGCTGGCTACTATGCAAAAAATACTAAAAAGGTTGAACTGGTAGTTTTGCCTCTGCAAGTGGGCGATGACAACCCTGAAATGAAGTTCAATTACAATATGTCCATGGCTGTTCGTTTTGGCGAAAGAGAGTGGAAGCAGCAGATTAATCAATTGATTGATAAAAAACAAAATGAAATTGATCAGATACTGGATAGTTATGGATTACCCAGCATCCCCATCACCGTGACACAAATTACAGACGACGACTAATAGAATGCTCAACAGAAATTTCGTATTACCGCAGGCTCTAATATTTATCTCACTTATATTTGGTTTTACCTCGAGTCATGTATTTGCGGAACAGAAAAACCAACCGCAATCTTTGAAAGCTAAGGACTCAGAAGAACTGAAACCTCAAATTGGAAGTATGGACGATGAAATCGCTGTCGATGCTGAAACATTTGAGTTTTCTTCAGCGGAAAGAAAGATATGGCTGGATGATCATCTTGATAATATAAAAAGCCCTGCAAGACTTTATTACGAGTTTATTAAGGAAGGTTCATACGAAGATGGGTTTACAGACTCGGTTTACCTTGATGTCATTAAAATAAATAATGATGGAAGTAAAGATACTTTGCTGGATTTTTTTAGTCAGGATAGAAATCAGAAAGCCAGTTCAGATAATTTAAACAATATTAAAGGAAACCCTGTGATTGGTATTTATATGCAGGGAGATGTTATGGATATGAATCGCCTGACAGAAGGGAGTTGGCGTTATTTTCAGAAAAGAATCAAATTGGCTATTTCGGATGAGGCCAGGATTGAAGCCATAAGTTTTGACTTTGACGGTAAAAAAATTGAGGGTGAAAAAATTACGATCACACCTTATGTGAAGGACCCTCGACGTAACCAGTTTGATAATTTTGCAGACAAGCGTTATGAATTCATTTTCTCAAAACACATACCGGGTAGTTTGTATCAAATTAATACAGTAATTCCTGATAATTCAGGTTCAGATAAAAAACCACTGATAAAAGAATCACTAACTCTGCAGAACGTCGAGTTTCGAAGTTAATTAACTATGTTTTGCCGGACTGAGTTTAACCGCGCAATATTTAAATTCCGGTATTTTGCCAAATGGGTCCAGAGCCTCATTTGTAATAAGGTTTGCGGCAGCCTCTCTGAAAGCAAAGGACATCATTACGACACCTTCCTGTATATGTGCATCAGGTCGGGGAATAGCAGTGACAGTTCCACGACGTGATTCAATTTTAATTGAATTGTTTCCGCTGCCAAGATTCAATTTCTGTAGATCTATTGGATTAATAAAGACAGATGGATTAGGTTCAAGAGCATCTAATACCGTCGAATGACGCGTCATTGTGCCAGTGTGCCAGTGTTCGAGTTGTCTTCCGGTGATAAAGACAATGGGATACTCAGTACTTGGAAGTTCATCTGGTTTGATGTAGTCAGCGGGAACAAAACGCCCTTTACCGTCATCCGTAGGGAAAATACCATTCTCAAATATGATTGGCTGGCCCAGGTCACCTTCATTCCTCAGGGGATAAGTGAGAGAGTCTTCCTTATTCAGTCGACTCCATGTAATGCCAGCCATACTGGGGGTGGCTAGTCGAATTTCTTCAAAAACTTCTTCTGCAGACTCATAATCCCAGTCTAATCCGATTCGTTTAGCAATCTCACATATAATCCATAAATCTTGACGGGCGTCACCAGGTGGCTCTGTAGCCTGCCGGGCTAACTGTACACGTCTATCAGTATTGGTAAATGTTCCATTTTTTTCGGCAAATGCTGAGGCTGGCAATATTACATCAGCATAACTACAGGTTTCGGTAAAGAATATATCCTGTACAACCAGGTGCTTTAATTTTGACAAGGCTTTCCTGGCGTGATTAAGATTCGGGTCTGACATCGCAGGATTTTCGCCCATAATGTACATACCGTGCAGATCACCGGAATGAATAGCATGCATAATCTCAACAACGGTAAGACCCGGTTTGCTATCCAGAGAAGTTTTCCATAATGCTTCAAAGCGCTTCTGTGCAGAATGGTCATTAACAGGTTGATAATCCGGATACATCATTGGGATTAGACCCACATCTGAGGCGCCTTGGACATTATTTTGTCCACGTAGAGGATGTAGCCCCGTACCCGGACGACCAATTTGACCAGTCAACAATGCCAGGGAAATCAGACAGCGGGCATTATCAGTTCCGTGGGTATGCTGTGAAATACCCATTCCCCAAAAGATGATGGCCTTATCGCTTGTGGCATAAAGTCGAGCAACTTCCTTAATAATGTCAACCTGGATTCCACAAATAGTTGCTACCTTTTCAGGGCTATATTCCTGGACGCTTTCTTTCAGTAAGTCATATCCATCCGTGTGTGATTTTATAAACTCCTTATTTTCAAGTCCCTCATTAATAATTGTATGCATGATACTGTTCAAAAGTAACACGTCAGTAGCGGGATGGATCTGTAAAAAATGTGAGGCGTGTAGAGTTAAATCTGAACCATAAGGTTCAATCACAATGAGTTTACTACCACGCTCTGTCGCATTTTTCATAAAGGTCGCGGCGACAGGGTGATTCGAGTTAGGTCTTGCACCGATGACAATCATTACATCCGCATCCGTACCGTCTGCAATCTGGTTGGATACTGCGCCAGATCCAATTGTCTCCAGAAGTGCAGCGACAGATGATGCATGACAAAGTCGCGTACAGTGATCAACATTATTGCTGCCAAAGCCCGTTCTTACGAGTTTCTGAAACAGGTATGCTTCTTCATTGCTTCCTTTTGCACTACCGAAACCTGCCAGAGATTTACTTCCAGTAGTTTCTTTAATATCACTTAATCCTGAGGCTGCGAAATCCAGTGCTTCCTCCCAGCTTGCCTCACGAAAATATTTGGAAATATCGGCTTGTTCAATTAACCCCGGTGTTTTAGAGGTTTTATCGCGTCGTATCAGGGGAGTTGTAAGACGGTCAGAATGATGAACATAGTCAAAACCAAATCGACCTTTAACGCACAATCGGCTTTGATTTGCAGGTCCGTCGCGACCCTCAACGTAGCGGATTTTGTTCTCTCTTACATTAAAGGTGAGTAAACAACCAACTCCACAATAGGGGCAAACGGAATCAACTTTTGTGTCCGGTTTTAGTAAGGCAGCATTATTTGCTGGCATAAGCGCACCGGTGGGGCAAGCCTGAACGCACTCGCCACAGGCGACACAGGTGCTTTCACCCATTGGATCATCCATATCAAATACGATTTTGGAATGTTCGCCACGAAATGCGTAGCCTATAACATCGTTAACCTGTTCCTCTCTACAAGCTCGTACGCAGCGGGTGCATTGGATACAGGCATCAAGATTAACAGTCATTGCCGGATGAGAATTGTCTTCACCTTGCTGTTGTCTTGATTCAAATCGAGGTGTGCCAATTTTCAGTTTGTCTACCCAGAAATCCAGTTCAGAATCAGGTTTATACGGAGAGCGCGACTGCTCCGGCATATCCGACAACAACAATTCGAGCACCATTTTCTGTGATCGTATTGCGCGTTCACTGCTGGATTGGACTACCATATTTTCTTCAGGGTAACGACAGCACGAAGGAGCAAGAGTGCGTTCCCCATCGATTTCGACTACACAGGCTCGACAATTACCGTCAGCACGATAATTTTCCTTGTAGCACAAATGAGGGATTTCTACCCCGTTGCGTTTAGCGACTTCGAGTATGCTTTCGCCAGCGACTGCATGCATTTTTTCGCCATTGAGAGTAAATGTCGTTGTCGACTCCGGGACAAAATCTGCGTTGCCAGACATTTCTACTTGAACTCCTCAGGGAAATACTTTATGGCGTTACGTAATGGGTTAGGGGCAGCTTGCCCTAATCCGCAAATAGAGGCTTCTTCCATTACATTGGCTAACTCCTCTAACAAAGGCAGATCCCAGTCTTTTTTAGACATAAGTTTTACAGCTTTAGTGGTACCAACCCGACAAGGAGTACATTGCCCGCAAGACTCATGCTCAAAGAAACGCATTGCATTTAATGCAAGTTCTTTCGCACTATCTTGTGTTGATAAAACAATAATTGCTGCGGACCCAATGAAACTGCCGTGAGGCTGTAGAGTATCAAAATCAAGCGGCTCATTCCCCAGCGATGCTGGTAACATTCCGCTAGAGGCGCCACCAGGGAAATAGCCATAAAATTCATGACCTTCCAGCATACCACCACAAAATTCGTCAATCAGTTCATTAATTGTGATCCCTGCAGGAGCTAAATGAACCCCGGGGTTTCTAATACGACCGCTTACTGAAAATGAACGTAAACCTTTGCGTTCTCTACGTCCGTGCGATGTAAACCATTCAGCACCTTTTTCAATAATGTCTCTGACCCAATGTAGAGACTCCATATTGTGTTCAAGGGTAGGGCGACCAAACAGCCCGACTTCAGCCACATATGGTGGACGCAGGCGAGGCATTCCGCGTTTACCTTCAATTGATTCGATCATGGCAGATTCTTCGCCACAGATATATGCTCCTGCACCACGTCGAAGGTGTATCGCAGGCAATGCACAAGGAGGATTTTTCTGTAGGGCTTTTATTTCCTTTTCCAGAATCTTACGACAGCCAGCATACTCATCTCTCAAGTAGATATAAATATCATCAGCATTAATAGCCCAGTGAGCAATCAATGCTCCTTCAATAAAACGATGTGGATCTTGTTCAAGATAATGACGATCTTTGAAAGTGCCCGGTTCACCTTCGTCTATATTAATCGCGATAAGTTTAGGTTTTGCCTGATCTCTAAGGATGCGCCACTTTCGACCCACAGGAAAACCAGCGCCTCCCAGTCCGCGTAAATTGGAATCTTCCAGTGCAGCGATGACATCATCCTGTTGATGTAAGCCATTAATACAGCTTAGCAAGGTGCTATAGCCATCCTGTTCACAATATTCTGCGTAGTCAATATAGCTAGCTACTTCAATATCAGTCTGATTATTATTAATCGCCTCTTCAATCAGGGCAGTGGTCGCATGTTCAACAGGATTGGTACCAACAATACTTACTGGTGCCGCGTGACAACGACCAACACAAGGCACTGCCTGTACACGAATATCATCGCCTGTTAATGCGTCTAAATCTTTTAATAACTTTTTTGCCCCGAACATCTCACATGTAAGAGACTCGCAAACACGGATTGTTAATTCTGCTGGCGAAGGCTCTTTCTCTTTTGTCACGTCAAAGTGATGATAAAAAGTTGCTACTTCGTAAATTTCAGCCGTAGGCAGGTTCATCTCATTTGCCAGGGCTTGAATATGATAAGAAGAAATACAATGATAACGATCCTGGACCTTATGCAGATGCTCAACGAGAAGGTCCCTGTCTCGTGGCAGGTCACCCAGCAGTTCCTTTATCTCATTAAGATATTTTTGATTCGGAACTCGACCGCGAATACGACCTATTTCACCCCGGCTATGTTTCATTTTGAGATTCTCGCATTTTTCAGGACCAGAATTTCTCCCAGGCCTTCACAGGAAACATCTCCGGCAAAACGAATCGCCTCAGGACCAAAATTCCTGAAAAAATTAAACTCTTTATTTGCTAATGCCATTTGTTTAAAAAATAATCGTAAAAATTCTATTTTTAGTAAGCCACAATGACGAAAAGTTGCAATCATGTGCCGTGGTTTTTTTGTTAAAATCACAGTTCCACGTTTCATCCCATTGCCAAGGTAGTTGCCAGTCTTACCTAATACAATGATGGAGCCTGCTAACATCCAGTTAGCGCAATACTCTCCTACGTGGCCTCTAACTACTATTGTGCCTCTTCTCATACGCTCACCAACACGATGTCCAGCGTTGCCTGACACAATTACGGTACCATCACTCATGCCATGCAATTCACCAATGAAATTTGCCCCGAGACGATCTCCCACGTCGCCGTCAATTTCAATTAGCCCACCTTTTAAACCACAGGCAGTCGAGTCTCCTGAATGACCACTTACTTTTATATGCCCCCCATGCATGTGCTTACCCAGGTAGTTTCCTGCATCGCCACGAACCTGAATTTCCCCAAAACTCATGTCCTCGCCAATATGAGTAAGCTGTCGACAACTTCGCTGTATACGAATATTCTCAGTATCAGAGCCTGAAACTGAGAACAGCGTTGAAACCGGGGTTTTATCTTTTCCGTTTATAAGCTTAATTGCTGAGATTTGAGCTTTGCTTTTGCCTTTTAGCTTATCAGGAGTAAGCGGAGATAAATCTACGGGAAGCTCTGGCTGTTTCTTCAATGTAAGTAACAAAGCCGTCATGCGAGAATATCCCTGAGATTAAAATGATAGGGGCCCAGCTTGCCACCGTAGTTGCCAGCGCTTATTTGATAGATCCCTTTCTTAGGTCCAAATTTGCATACTTCTTTTATACCAACAAGCATTGCAGTTCTTATAGCCTCTTCACTCAGTCCATCAATAACTATCTCTAAAACTGAACCTATATTTTCTGATAACTCTGTCTTTACCTGACCTTTCAGCGTTGGACAGTACACTTCATTCGTAGAGGCAGGCATGAATTTATATTTGGAGCCTATTTTGGAACCTGAACCGACAATGCCGCCGGGAAAGGTTGTAACCGCACCATTTACCTTGCCGATTGCATCCACTGCCCGTTCACAGGCTGTAAGTCCGTGTCTTGATGTTTTTGCATATACGAGGAAGTTACCTCCGCCAATTGCTGGTACAACACCGGTGGTTTCCTCACAAACAAATTCACCATGCATAACCGGGATCCGCCAATAACGGATGCCGTTTATCTTTTTTGAAATTTGATAACCATCACCGAAATATCTCAGGTTGCTTCCTAGTGGAACCATCTTGTCGCTGTGACTACCGGAAAAGCAGGCACTGGTTGCAGTCGTCATAACTGATTGCCCAACACGCTTTGTTAATTGGTCAATGAGGGCAGACTTTGACATGGCAAATATAATGATGGCAATACCAGGACGACCATCGGGTGTTTCATCAGGTTTTAACTCACCCTCGATACCCGCTTCACAACCGCAAGCAATAACAGATGAAGCAAAACCAGTTAATGAGTTAGCTGCACGATAGGCCCACTTAAGAGTCATTGCAGTAATAATCAGGCGAGTGGCTTTCATCGGGAAAGCCTCTGCAAAAGTATTATCAATTTTGACGCCGTTAATTTCCATTATTGCTGGATCTATATTTCTTACTTATAAAAATAATTAGTATGGCTAATTGTTAACACAAGGGTGAACAATCAGAGATTCTCTACCATAGTCAAGTAGTTCATCGTCGCTTATTTTGAAATTACCAAGTTTAACTGTGTGATAACGGTCGAAATATTTTTTCAAATGTTTTTCGATGCCAGGATCGAAATCCGGCTTTACTGTATGGGTAGAACCAGCGGGTGTGTTAATTACCTTACCGTTCTTGACGACAAGTGTTCCGTTTTTAAAAACATACTCAGGCTGAGCGAACATGATTTCCTTGTTAGCATGTTCGTTATATACGGTAATATCTGCGCAGGCGTTGATCCCAAGGTGCCCGCGATCGGTTAAGCCCAGACTACGCGCTGGTGCTGCTCTAGTCATGGTCGCTATTTCATAGAGAGAATATTCTCTGTCAATACTATCCAGAACTGAGGCGGCTCGCGCACTTTTATTCAGCGTCGACAACATATCATTACGGAATGATCTATCCATTAATAAACGAATAAGGTGTGGATACATGGTAAATGGTGCACCATTGGGATGATCAGTTGTCAGAAAAATTCGCCATGGATCACTGGCCAGCAAAAATATTTCCAGTCCAATACACCACTGCAGGGCATTGACAAAGTTCTTGTCCCGATATCGAAAGGGGACAACACCACAACCGGCATCACATTCAATGTCCATACAAACCCATTTATTAGGATGAGCATGTTCACTGCCACTATGTTGCATCATAGTATCGCCCGACGCAGTCACAGTCTGACCGAACATGATTTGACCAACATCCAGAGAGATATTTTTGTGCTTGTTCAAAGCTTCCGCTATATGTACCGCACCGGATGAAAATTTCCGGTCACCTTCAGTACCGTAACTATGAAACTGGACATGAGTGAGATGTATGGGAAGCCCTGCCATGGCTTCGATGGTATCCAGTGTTGTATGAACGTTTCCCGGTACACCAAGGTTACAACCGTGTACATGCAAGGGGTGGGGCACACCTAGTTCATGTAAGGAACGAGCCAGGACCTTCAGTATTTTTCGCGGGCTAAGATTGTAAAACGAATTATTATCATCGAGATCAAGTTTACGTTGGTTAAACTTGAAAGCATTAATGCCACCGGGATTTACAATTTTTACCGCCATCGCCTGGGAAGCATGCATGGTCCAGGCAACATAATCGTTAATAAGTTTCTGACTTTTCTTTTTGGTGATTAACTGGAGCAGAAAATCATCATTACCAAGTAAACTGTAAGCTCCGGTATCGACAATAGGTGTATCTGCCATTTCCATATGTGCCTGGCGTGCATTCACCGGTAGCATGGCTGGTTCGAAACAACTGGTATAGCCCATTTCGGCGTATCGATATCCAGTGGTAAGAGTGGAAGGTGCGGCATAACCACTACCGGCTCTGGTTTTTGCAGTTGTTCTTACAGGATCCTGCTGATGATCTTCGGGTAACATCATGCGGGCAATATTGACTTTTCCTCCACCTATATGCGTATGGATATCTATGCCTCCTGCCATAATCACCTTGTTTGATACGTCAATGGTTTTGTGTATGCGTTCGTTTTTTCCTGGTTTTCTAACAATCCTGCCGTCGCGGATATATATATCGCGTTTTTTGCCCTTAACCCCATGCATGGGGTCATAAACAATACCGCCTAAAAGTTTCGTTAACATAGACTTATATTGCCTGCCTTATTTTATTCAATATTTCACTTCCGCTTTCCAACTTGATATCACGTAACTTTTTCAACGGTAAACTAACGACATTGTCAGTGCGCATTAAATTGCCGCGATGATCTATGCCAGGCACACCAATTGGGAAGTATACTTCCGCCTCATGAGCAGGTCTCTTCGCTGGTCTTGATAAGACAATTGTGGGTGCATCGGTTCGCGGTATGCCAAGACTTGTGTCAAAACTGGATAACCACAATAGTGCGTCCGAGGCATTTTCCTGAAGAATTTTCTTTGTGGAATATGAGTATGGATCGTAGTAAGGATAGCCCTCAGAATAATTTACCCGCATAGGGTAACCACTTTGCCATGCACATACATTCATAAAAGATGTGCCACCATTGTTGCCACCAAGAGAAAGTCCAGCAAAGCGGGAAGACTTATTCAATTCCTTAATCAATTCAGAGATAGTCTGAATGATTATATCGCCATCGCTTGCCGGGAACTCAGCAGCGTCCCAGACGATGACTCCATATTTGGCGCTTAATATGCGTTCACATAGTCGCTTTAATGCAGTTAATCTTCTGGGTTTAATACTATCAGTTTGAATATCTACTTTATTCAGTAATGCACGGATCACGGAAACAGTTTCGTTGATTTCTTTATTGTTGCATTTGATATGGGAAGGTTTTGTTCCATCGGGACTCGTACCTGATCTGGTATCCATTCCATCGCCAATATATACAATATCACGCGCATTTTTTTTCAGTCCCGCCAGTGAAGGCTGATCCCAGATTAGGCGTTCAAAAAAACGAGGGTAGCGACTACTAGCGTCAGTGCCAATGAAAATAACCAGATCAGCGCGATTTTTAAGTTCGGCAAGAGTAGTCATAATCCAGCCTTTATTTTGTAATACCAGGGTGTTATTCATCATGGCGTCACCGTGCACATGATCTAAAATTGCACCTGATTTTTCTGCAAGAGCCATTAATTCACGACTTCCTTCTACGTCTGTGCTGCTTCCTGCAAACAGAGGTTGTTTTGCACTTCTTAATATAGAAGCTGCATGATTTACCGCTTCATCCATTGAGACGTTTTCGCCGTGAATAGTTGGATTGACTTTGGGCTCATTGCGCTCAAAGTTCTTAATAGCTTTGGCACATCCATGTCGTTCTACAGTGAGCTTGTCCTTATCATTTCTAATTGACAGATCATCACAAAGAAGGGTGCAAAAAGGACAGGCAATGTCTTTATACAACTTTGATGCGCTTATTGAGGTCATATAGTGGGAAATCTCGGATAATAGCCGTCAGCGTGTTCTACTTTTATAGAAGGGAGGAACGTGATTTTAATTAAATCTTACGCGAGTAAGATAGAGGATCTATCCCAGCAGATCGAGCATCTCGTTGATGTAGGTATACTTTTCTCTGGGTTTGTTTTTAGGCTGGCCTCGATCAATTTCACTCTGATCGATTTTTTCCCATTCTTCAAAACTGACATAGCGGACGTTCCTGGTTTGTAAAAGATTGCACACCCCATCGGCGCCGCTTTTTTCTGTTCCGGTATCAAGTGTTTGCAAATCTTCCAGCAATGACTGGACTGTAGCGACACTGTCTGCGCGGTTGGTGCCAATGATACCAGTTGGTCCGCGTTTAATCCAACCAGTCACATACAATCCTGGAAGAGCTTGCTGGTTTTCTGATATTCGCCCGTCCATATTCGGGATCAGGCCTCGTTGTTCATCAAAAGGCAGGCTTGGCATGGCGATGCCGCGATAACCAATACTCCTAAATAATAAACCGGTTTCCAGCTCCAGTGTTTCACCTGTACCTCTGGCCGATTGTTGCAGGGCGTCTCCGCTTAGTTGATTGTGTTCGAAAACTACCTTTTCCAGATGTCCGCTACCAAGTAATTCTTTCGGACTTTTAAGAAAGGTGAAATGACAGTTTCGTGGTTTATTAGAGTGTTCAAGGGCAGCCAGCTTGCTTAACTGCTCGTATATTTTTCGCTGTGCGGAATTACTTTTATCCTCCAGTTCCATCGCACTTTCTGGATTTAAAAGCATTTCTTCAGAATCAATTATTGTTTGACATAATTCCAGACTTTCAAACTCCCTTAATTCCTTAGGTGTAAATTTGACTTGCGCTGGACCTCGTCGACCAACAACATAAATATCTTTTATATTACTTTCGGCGAGAGTGTCTAAAGCGTGCTCCGCAATATCCGTATGTTTTAATTCATCAACGGATTTTGCCAAAATACGGGCCACATCAGCGGCTACATTACCCTGGCCAATTATCACAGCGGTTTCGGATTTGAGATCAAATACTTTGTCGCGGTAGTCCGGGTGCCCGTTATACCAGCCAACAAATTCCGTAGCCGTATGGCTGCCGGGAATGTCTTCACCCGGGACGCCCAGTTTACGGTCTGTCTCCGCACCATTGGCGAAAATAACGGCATGATGAGATTCAGTTAGCTCTGCAACGCTAAGATCCAGGCCTACTTTGACATTGGCGAGTAGTTTGAATCTTGGAGATTCTGCAATTCTGGCGTAAACCTTAATTGCTTGCTTAAGTTTGGGATGATCCGGGGCGACACCGCTGCGTACCAGACCGTAGGGGACAGGCAATCTCTCCAGCATATTGATATTGACGCATATATCAGACTTCAGCAGTGCTTCACATGCGTAAAAACCACTGGGCCCGCTACCAACAATAGCGACCTGTAAGGGGTGCTCCTCCGTACCAATATTGGACATACTAGTTACTGGATCAGTGATAGTCAGATGATGAGATTCTTGTGATAGTTACAACTAAAACCCTAGTTCTGTTTTTCTTTCTTCTGCGCCAGGTAAGGGGTCCATCTTGTCTTCACAAACAGGAAGATCTGCTGCTTTTTCTGCATTGATTTCAATCCATTTTTCCTTATCTTCAGGTAGGTCATCAACTTCAAATATGGCTTCTACCGGACATTCAGGAATACAGGCGCTACAGTCAATACAAACATCTGGATCGATGTACAGCATGTCATCGTCGAAATGAAAACACTCTACTGGACATACTGTAACGCAATCAGTGAAACGACAGCTTTTGCAGTTATCTGTGACTATGGTTGTCATTCTTCTCTCCTACAATATTGATTATTACAAGTACGATGTCGACCTACTCATGATACAGCAAAATTTCACCCCGGTTGAACTCTATTATGTCTCCGCACCATCTCTCATAGTGTCCCATAATCTGTTCTTCACGAATACCCAAACCCAGTGATTGCAGATAAAGTAGATACAATCTTAAATAGGTAGGTTGATAGACACAGGAATAGCTAAACGTTGGCAAGAGTTTTGAGTTTTTCATGCACACAACGCTACCGCGCCGTAACCCTGCTCCGGTTCTTATGCCAAGTTCTCCCAGAACAATAATGGTACCCGCCAGCATGTTCACGCCTGTGAAATCACCACTGTCACCGCCGATTACTATCATGCCATTACGCATGGCGTGACCCACTTCATTTCTAGCATTGCCGTGGATTATGATTTCACCACCCAGGATACCAGCTGGACTGCCTCTGTAGGCGCTGCCAACCATATGTCCGGCGTTACCTTTGACTTCCACACGACCAGCGAGCATTTCCGGTGCCAACCAGTCCCCAACGTTACCTTCAACTACGATTTCTCCACCTGACATGGCTGTGCCCAAATGAGCACCTACGTCACCATTAATATTTATTTTCCCAAAGCTCATTCCTGAACCGATATGTTTTATCTTTGAGAGATCTCCTTCTAATACAAGGGAATCGCTTTTTTCGCCTGCAACGGTAAAGAAATCTGCAATGGTGGTTTTTTGATTGCCATGCTCAACAGTTTGTTTTTCAATTTCCGCTGTTGTCAGTCCGGCCAGCTTATCTGGACTTATTAATTCGGCCTCTAAAGGGACATCGGGCTGGGTGTGTAGACTCAGGCTTATAGTCATGGCTTGTCACCATCTAGCAGACTATATAAATCAATTTTATATTGACCGAGATTACCACCATAGTTTCCTGCCGATATTCGCTTGATGCCGGGTTTGGCCGCCGCCTGCATGCCAATTTGCATTGCTGAGCGGACTACTGACTCATTCAATCCATCAATAACGATTTCCAGCACGCAATTTACATCCTCTCCTAATTCAGAGTTAGGTCTGACGCCACGCAATGTCGGGCAATAGGCATCATTTGTAGATGCCATAAGAGATTTATATCGAGAACCAACTTTACTACCACTACGGACAACACCATCAGGAAAGGGAAGAATTACACCTGTGAGAGTACGCATTGCTTTTGTTGCTGCAGTAGCGGCTCGTAAAGTTGTTTTCATATCTTTACCGAGAAGGATCAGGTTGCCACCTCCAACAGCTTCCTGTACACCAAATCGCTCGTCCACCAGAAATTCGCCGTCCATTACAGGAATGCGCCAAAGACGTTGTTCGGCTAGTTTTTTGCTGATTTGAAAACCATCACCAAAGTATCGTAATTGCCCCCCGACCACGACAGTTTTCTCTGATTCAAGCCCGCTGTAACACGCTGTCGTAGGACAGGTCATAACAGATTGACCAACGCGTTCAACAAGACGTTTACCAAGGCCTAAGGCATCCATGGCAAACAACAAAACACTAACACCCGGTCGTCTATCAGGTGTTTCGTTAACTGGAATCTCTCGTTCAATTCCAGCTTCACATTTACAACCGATAACAGAGGTGGCGAAACCAGTCATCGAAGTCGCTGCCGCCATGGCCCATTGTTTTGTTTCTGCTGTGATAATAATTCGTGAAGCCCACATCTTAAATGCTTCGGCAAAGGTATCATCGATTTGGGTGGATTTTATTTTCATTACTTGCGATTAGTATTCTACGACTCTTTTTATTGGTTTATTGTCGGTATGATTTCATGATCATGTAAATAACTGTCATCAACTGCATAATTATCAAATTCAATAGAATAATAATTTTCGAAGAAAGGTCTTACCGAATCGACAATGGATTCGTCATAATCCGGAGCTACATGCAGAAGTTTACCGGTATGGTCTTCGCAGAACTCATGGTTTGAAATGACAGGGATGCCCGATTTAAAAACATAACGTGGAGCATTAAACATTAACTCCTTATCTTGTTGATCATCATAGATGGTGATGTCAGCATCTGCTCCAACGCCAAGATGACCTTTGTTGCTCAAGCCCAGACATCTCGCAGGTCCGGCGCGTGTAATTATTGCAATTTCATTCAAGCTATATTCGCGATCAAGTTCAGGCAACAAAGTTTTGTTAATAGCTTTCTGGTTTGCCCGTGACAATTCCTCTTTTCTGAAACTGCTATCCATTAGCAATTTAATTAACTTTGGATAGTTCATAAATGAACCACCATTAGGATGATCAGTTGATAGAATTATCCGCCATGGATCTTTCGATAATAGAAATAATTCAAGTCCAATCGCCCACTGCATAGCATGTACATATACATGCTCCTGATATTTGAAAGGTACTATACCGCAGCCACTTTCACACTCGGTATCCGCATTGACCCATTTACCCTTGGCAATTCCACGTAACATATAAGCTAATGGTGCATCCGCTGTCATGATGGTGGACTTGCCAAACATAACCTGTCCAACATCGCAGCTTATATTTGGATGATCATTAACATAATCAGCTATTTCTCGAGCCGCTGAACCAGGGTTTTTACCAATTTCACCTGCATAGCTGTGAAATTGGATGTGGGCAAGATGAACTCGACGATCACCGGCCGTTCGCATGGTTTCAAGTGTGGTCTTGAAATTTCCACTATGACCAAGGTTGTTACAATGTACGTGAGGAGGATGGGGCAATCCTAATTCGTTTACGGCATCGATAAAGGCATCGATTATTTGTCTTGGACTAATATCTGTCTCAGTAACTTTTTCATCAATATCGGATACATTTGAATTTTTCTTGCCTTTCCAGGGTTCATCACCGCCAGGGTTAACCAGTTTTGTGGTATAGGCCTTGGTTGAATTAATCCACCATGCAACGGCTTGTTTGAACTCTTCCTTGCGTCCTTCTTTCAGTAACTGTTGCAGAAAAATATTATTGCCCAAAAGTACATAAAAGCCTTTATCAATAACAGGGGTGTCGTGCAGTTCTTCCAGTGTATGACGAGCACCGATCGGCGTTACGGCTGCTTCCATCGCCGTTGTATATCCAAGAGTTGCGTAGCGATAACCGGTGGCAAATGTGGAAGGTACTGTGCCACCGCTTCCTGAACGCGTATGCAGCGTGCCGGGGTGAGGGTCATGACGATGATCCTCAGGCTGTAGCTTACGAGCCAGGTTTACCTTGGGGCCGGCAATGTGACAATGTATATCAACGCCCCCTGGCATAATAACCATACCGCTAGCATCAATTTTGCGTGCATCTGCCGGTACAGTTTCAACAATTTTTCCGTTTTCGATACAAATATCCTGAATTTGTCCGTCAACGTTATTGCTCGGGTCATATACCTTCCCGTTAGAAATACGAATATAAGAAGTCATTTACATTTTCTTGCCTGACTTGATTATTGTTTTTATAAGGTTTGTTATAGAAATTGTTTATCTTATCGGGGCAGCGACCTTAGCCGTTCCTGCTCCCTGGGACCGGCTCTTCGCAATGACCAGTTCATGCACCCGTTTCTTTAAAGCTGTTAATATTTCTTCGTCAGACGGAAATGGAGACTCGAATGCCGGGCGCAGTGTTATTGGTACGTCATCCATACGATAAGCTGTACCGCCAGTATTAATCCCATAAGTAGATGTTCGAAAAGCTACATGTGCCAGTTGGCTGGTTGCTGTTTCTTTGGTATCAAATGAGACTACCGGGATTTTGTGTAAATGATTAATTGCAGCCTGAGGAAAATTGGCAGCGGGATCACTGGCAATAATCAGGGCAGCATCAGCATCGCCTCGAGACAGCGTATCTACAGTTGTAAATTCTCCAGGATTGAAACGAGGGTAGCCCTTACTGAAATTAACACCGAAGGGATATCCGGTTTGCCAGGAAACAACATTATCTGCTCCTGTGACATTACCGTGTCCACGAACGGGTTTGGCAACAAAATGTGTAAATTCATTCAGATCCGTAGCCAGTGCCATAATCGCACCGGAATTAAAATGACGTCCACGTGTCATGGTCAAACCCATCCCCATAAACAACACACCATAGTTACAGTTTTTCATCCTTTCTACCAAATCAGTCAAAACCTCAAGTGAGATACCGGTTTCTTCCTCGATAGACGCATCTACCGTATGACCTTTGACCAGGGCTCGCATTGCCCATGCCAACTCGAAATCCTTACCAGGTTTAACCTGTAGGAAAATGTCAGCAACGGGAGTACTGGCTGTTCTGCGCACATCTACCAGAACCACGGTACGGTCCTTCTTACCATTTGGAGTAAACATGCCTTTCGGTGTTACTGAGTAGCGGGTGAAGTGTCGAGGATGTGATTCTGCCGGATTGCCGCCCCAGTACATGACGAAATCTGCACGGTTTTTCACTTCACCAAGAGTCATTGTGCTCTCGCCGACGCCCTGAAATGCCAGCCCAGAGGGACCATGACAGACTGATGTTGTAGTGTCTATTGTGCCTCGAATGAAATCCGTGATAGCTACAGCCTGACGTTGTGCTTCACAAGTGGTATCGCTGAGGCCGTAGGTGATAGGAAACTTTGCTTTTGTCAGGGTTTGAGCTGCTTCTTCAATGGCATCTTCCAGCTTGCTTTCCTTGCCATCAATCAACGCAACTGGTCCTTCCTGGATAGTATGTTCAGCAAACCAGGCTCGTCCCAGTACGCAGGCGTTTTTGGCTTTGATAATTTGTTTTTTATCCAAATCTACGGTTAATTCCATGTCATCACAGACACAACCGCAAAATGTACAGGTGGCGTTCTTTACAATCTTTATGTTTTCACTCATGCAAGCGCCTCATTGTATTTTAGAATTGTTTGTTGCGTTCACGCAGCAACCTTTTCGACCTGAACTCGAAGGTTTTTTGAGATGGGCATGCCGGAGCCGCCAGTGTCACTTTCCATTAGTCGACTGGAAGAGGGACCGTAGGCAATGAAGATCAAGCCTGTGGGCAAATCTTTGATTTTTTTACTCTTGCAAGTGGCAATAAATTCGCCGGTATTATTACTAAGTCTGACGCTATCACCGTCACTTAAATTCAGTCGTAGCATATCTTCTTCGTTCATCTCCACCGTTGAAGTGACCTGAAGTTATTCTTCTTTTAACTTACCTTTATTAAGAGACGTTCCTTGCTTATTGGAACGGCCGGGAATTAACAACATAGTTTCAGGCATAATTGGCTCCATTGCAGCGCAGCATGAGATTTATTTAAGCTACTGTAAAATGGGAATAGACAAAGCCCGCGCCTTCAATCATTAGAACCCTGTACACTTAATTATCATTTTAGCTTGTGCTGGTCAAATTTCTTTTTATTGAATTCTACCGGCATTTCCTTTTGTCGATGACGCGATGCTGAATAGCCGCACTTTCTCAGTTGAATTAGCCGAAAACGAAGGACTACAGTACTATACAGTCAACGGCTTAATTGACGTCGAGAATCGAGCAATTACTGCGGAGAAATAATGCAGAATAAAAATAATAAGATAGTGAAGGTGACTGCGCCCGGTCGATTACATTTAGGTTTTCTGGATTTGCACGGCGGACAGGGCAGGCTTTTTGGGAGTCTCGGAGTCGGTTTACATGATATTTATACCCGCTTAGAAGTGCGTAGCGCGGCGGAACTGGAAATTACTGGACCGAGTTCAGCCAGGGCACATAAATATGCTGAGCGTATGTTGGCACATTTAAATATACGCAAAGGACTTAAGATGGAAATTTCCCATGCTATTCCGGAACATGCTGGTTTGGGTTCAGGTACGCAAATGGCTCTTGCCGTCGGAACGGCAATTTCCAGGTTCTTTGGAGAAAACCTTTCATCATCGGATATTGCCAGGATTCTGGATCGGGGCAATCGGTCTGGTATTGGTATTGGTGCTTTTAACACCGGTGGCTTTATTGTAGATGGGGGAAGAAGTTCTGAAACCGAAGTGCCTCCGGTGATTAGTCAGCTGCATTTTCCTGATAGTTGGCGTTTTGTTTTGATTTTGGATAAAAAACGTCAGGGTGTTCATGGACAGGAAGAAAAACAGGCATTTGGAAAGCTAGCGAAAATGGATGAATCTATATCGGCGAATTTGTGCCGATTACTTGTGATGCAGGTTTTACCTGCTATTGCAGAACAGAACTGTGATTTGTTCGGTTCAGCAATTACTGAGGTTCAAGCCCGTATGGGAGATTATTTCAAATCAATCCAATCTGGGATGTACACCAGCACAGATGTTGGCGAGATTCTAACTCAGCTCAATAAACAAGGAGCTAAAGGGATCGGACAGAGTTCCTGGGGGCCAACTGGATTCGCTATTTACTCGAGTGAAACCGATGCATATCATGCCCTTAAGGAAATACGCAGCAAATGGCAGAGCAAAACAGAATTGGAATTAATCATGTGTCGGGCGAAAAACGAGCCAGCGCAGGTATTGATGGAGAACGAGAAATATGAGGGCGAGGCTGAGATGCAGGATCAGGCACGATAATATCAGGTTTCGCTTTTTAGCCCGGTTTTATATTTGACTAATTGAGAGTCAATTTTTTTATTAAGTTACTTTAAACATGAAAGATCCTTATTTGTTACATATATTTAACCCCACAAAAAATGTCAGCCCCTTTGATGTCAATATGGCATATGAGGCAGACTTCGATGGGGTCATACCCTATAGCAACGTCACTGTGGAAGAAGTATATGGATTAACTCAGGATGCAATATTTTCCCGCGGCACTACCGGGGTAAAGCGAACCGGGATTTTTATTGGAGGAAGAGAGTTCGGTTTAGCAATTGATATGTTAAATCAGGCGAGAACTGCAATGGTGCCGCCATTTGAGGTTTCAGTTTTCGCAGATCCAAGTGGTGCTATAACAACAGCGGCTTCCGTGATTGCATCAGTAGAACTTTGGGTTAAAAAGCAAACGGGTGAAGACCTCGAAGGTAAAGTAGTTCATATTTTTGGTGGCACAGGACCCGTTGGTATTTGTGCCGGTATTCTTGCTTCAATATGCAAGGCCAAGGTTTTTATAACCAGTCATCGTGGCGCAGAAGTCGCTCAGCGGATAGCTGATGAATACAATGGGCGTTATAAAGTCAATATGCAGGGTGCGGGTAGCGGTACAGAGGAGGAGGTTCAATTATTTTTACATGAATCCAATGTTATTATTGGTGCGGCAAAGGCCGGCATCAGGGTGATGAGCAGGGCTCAACTGGACCAGGCTAAAAATCTATATGTTGCGGCGGATGTTAACGCTGTTCCACCCGCAGGTATTCAGGGCATTGAAGTCAATGATATGGGTAAAAGCCTTGATATTCCCGAGGGGAAAGCTGTTGGGATTGGTGCATTGGCAATTGGCGATCTGAAATATAAAGTGCACTATGAACTTTTCCAAATGATGAAAAAGGCAGATAAACCAGTTTATCTAGATCACATAAAGGCCTTTGAGCTTGCCAGAAAACTGCTTGATAAATAGGCTCTAGCCTGATTAATTATCGGGCGTATTATTAACACAATTGTTCTTTTTGCTGTTTTGAGTCTGCTGTGACTGAGATAGTAAATCATTTTTAACTATCTATTTTCCCTGAAAATCTTATGAACACTAAAAATTTATCAGCAGTACCCAGTCTTAATCAACTCACGGCGCCACTGGTTCAGAGTATGATTGAAAACGCCGAAGGTCTGCGCTTGTCAGTCAGCACACTGGAAAACCAAACCACTGTTATTGATGCAGGTATTGAGACTACTGGTGGTATAGAAGCTGGCCGGCAAATTGCAGAAATATGCATGGGTGGACTCGGTATTGTAAAACTCAGAGCCTCGACTAATTTTGAACGTTGGTCATGGCATGTCGATGTACATTCAAGCAATCCGGTGCTGGCCTGTTTGGCGAGCCAATATGCAGGTTGGAGTTTGTCACATGGTAAAGGTAAAGAGGCTTTTAATGCTCTCGGATCCGGACCAGCCAGAGCCATTGGTAGCAAGGATCCATTGTTTGATGAATTGGCTTATCGCGATAAAAATGACAAGGCTTACATGGTTATCGAAGTTGATAAGTTACCGCCAGCTGAACTCGCTGACGAAATTGCCTTACGTTGTAATGTTACAGGCGATAATTTAACTCTGATACTTACTCCTACATCCAGTCTTGCCGGCGCTGTACAAATAGTTTCGCGAGTACTGGAAACTGCACTTCATAAAGCTCACGCACTGGGATTTGAACTGGAAAATATAATTGATGGCACTGGCAGTGCACCTGTTTGCCCACCATCACCGGATTTCCTGAAGGCAATGAGTCGTACCAATGACGCCATTTTGTTTGCGGGGCAAGTACAGCTTTTTGTTGACTCTGATTCGAGTGATGCTGAGCAGCTCGCTAATAGTTTACCCAGTAGCGCATCATCTGATTATGGTCGGCCATTTGGAGAGATATTCAAGGCAGTGGAATACGACTTTTACAAAATTGATCCCATGCTATTCAGTCCAGCACGGGTAACGGTGTCTTCCCTGAAGACTGGTGAATCATTTCATAGCGGACGTGTTGATCTGGACCTGCTAAACCAGTCTTTTTCCTGATAGCTGTCCATATATATGAGTTTATGTGATTGAATAGAAATGAGTCGATACAAACCAGGCAAGGGTCTGGAAGTCCTTGTACACAATAGTTTTATTGGTGAAATAAGCGCACTAAAACCGGGAAATGTCAGTCAATATGCCGATGGTCATGGCATGTCATTCTCAGATTTTGTTGTCAGCGCAGATGTAACCACGCCAATATTGTGTAATGAAACACTCTGTGTAGGAGAAAAGGTCTTTTACAGTGTCGAAGCGACAAAGAACAAAGTGGGTTGTAATACAAACCTGGGAATGATTTTATTATTTTCTCCATTAATAAAATCATATGAATCAAAGAGTAATAAAGTATTTCTACAAAGTGACTTAGAGTATGTTCTTAAGCACTTGACTAATGTAGATGCGGAGCTTGTTTATCAGGCAATTAGTTTGGCAAATCCAGGCGGGCTCGGACGCTTAGA
>JABHFC010000422.1 GCA_018676275.1 Gammaproteobacteria bacterium
CGATAATATCCGATAAACTCCAAAAACACCTATTTAAGCAGGCTAAAGTCCAGTACCCTTGTCCAAGGCACTCCAATATTAATCGTTGACATCCGGGGGCAACTGGGGGCATATTTGGGGGCAAATGCCTTAAGCGAAATATAGTTGCCCCCAAAATGCCACTTAGCCAAGTTAAATGTAAAAACGCAAAACCCAAGCCCCGCACTTATCGTCTGTTCGATGAGAAAGGACTCTATCTAGAAGTCACGCCCAAAGGTCAAAAATGGTGGCGTTTAAAGTACCGTTTTTGTGAAAAGGAAAAGCGTATATCACTCGGTGTATTTCCTGAGGTTAGTTTAAAAGAAGTCCGCGACTTACGTGATGATGCCCGACAACAGTTACGTAACAATGTAGATCCGTCCGCTATTCGTAAGGCACAAAAACAGAGTAACGGAAAAGAAAATGACAACTCATTCGAGGTCATTGCACGCGAATGGCATGCAAAACAGTCATCAGTCTGGTCAGAAAATTACTCTATCGATGTCATGCAAAGAATAGAGCGAAATACTTTTCCGATTATTGGTCAAACCCCGATTCAGGAGATCACAACGGCTGAAATACTAGAAATGTTGAGACGGATGGAAAAGCGAGGTCTTCGCGAAACCACTTTTCGTATCCGAGCTATATCCAGTCAGATATTTCGTTATGCGATTGTCACAGGGCGTGCTGAGAGGGACCCAGCTGCAGATTTGATTGGTTCACTTGCACCGCGTAAACGAAATCATTTCGCCACAATCACCGATCCTAACAAAATAGGACAGTTATTACGGGCCATTAATGATTACGAGGGTTCTATTGTTACTAGCATTGGACTCAAATTAGCCCCCTATGTGTTTGTGCGACCCGGCGAACTGAGACGGGCGGAATGGTCAGAAATCGATTTCAAGGATAAGTTATGGCGTATCCCGGCAGATAAAATGAAGAAGGGGATAGCGCACGTTGTACCGCTGGCCACGCAGTCAATCAGCCTATTAAAGGAAATCCAGGAATTTACCGGTAGTGGTCAGTATATATTCCCAAGTTTACGTACTTCATCACGGCCGATGAGCGAGAACACTATCAATGCGGCTTTACGCCGGTTAGGGTATGAAAAGGAAGAGATGACTGGACATGGCTTTAGATCAATGGCCTCGACTCGCCTGAATGAAATGGGATGGGATTCAGATTTGATTGAGCGCCAACTTGCGCATACCGAGAAAAATGCCGTCAGAGGTGCCTATAATTTTGCAGAGTATCTGCCGAAAAGGCGGAAAATGATGCAAGCGTGGGCGGGTTATTTGGATAATTTGAAATCTAGATCTAACGTGATTCAGATCAAATCAAAGGGGAGGGAGGAATTCTAATAATGATAGAAAAAAGATTTTTGTTTGAACTTCCTGCAATGATCGCGAATGCGACAGAAGGTAATGAGGTGGCTTGTGCGAATATAATTTGGTATTACAAAAAAATGATTTGCGCGGGCGAAACACCGCGAGATGATGTAATTGAATATTTGTTATCGGCGCTATCTGATTTATCTGAGTCAGAGCAAAAACGGATTGCTAAAAGCCTAGGTATAAAGCTTCAAAAAGACATTGCTTCGCAATTATTAGAATCTTTACCACGGATGACGCGAGCGGTAACAAAACGTCTAGTAAAAAAACTTTCTTCAATCAATGGTCGCCGGTGTGCTAATCATGAAACAGAAATAGATCGTATTGAAGTTGGTGCAGAAGTTGCCAGACTACTTACCAAATACAAAGATGAGGGAAGCACAGATTATCAAGAATTAAAACGACTTGGGGTTGAACCTAAGAAAAAGGCTATTGCGGATATTGCAGAAAAATATCACCATGGGAATGCCACAATCAAAAGAGCGTATGGGTTATTTGTAAAATATGATAAAATGGGATGCATCGATGAAAAGGGAAATTTCATAATTAACGATTACAATTCCATTCTTGCCGAAAATAAAAAGTAGTATTACCGTGTCAACTTAATGAGACGAAAACTATTTATCTGATCCTGTAATTCCTTCACCCTTCACTCCAGTAGTTCATCGTTAATTATTGGAGTGAATCATGACAGATTTTTCATACATACCCGTTTTGCCGTCGGAGGGCTTCGTTGATACGAAGCAAATAATCGGCGACCGTCGTAATAACATTCCAGGCGTTTTACCTATCTCAGCGTCTACTTGGCACGAAGGGCGAAGAACTGGCAGATACAATCTGAAGGAGATAAAGCACGGCGGTCGAACACTTTTCCCGGTGGAGGGCGAGGATGGTGTTCGTGCCCTGTTGGAGCGGATTAGAAATGAATCGGCGACGACATAGTAGGCTCCAGATGACAGTTTCTTTGGAACTCACCGACACCGAGCGCGAAACATCAATCCAAGCATGTCGGTCCAAATTGGGGAACGATGAATTGTCGTCGGATGCGAAGCGTGAAATCTGGCAGAGTATGCAGGAACTGATTAATGGACGAAGCCCCGAACAAATCCGGAGTATGGAAAAAGACAAAGGGCTGGAGTTTAAATCAGGATGAGTGTGCAAGCTATGTCCTGGGTGTGGCAACAACGAATTAAAGGAACTGCAAAACTGGTACTTCTTGCTCTCGCTGACTGTGCAAATGATGACGGCAAATGTTGGCCTGGTATTGAGACAGTTTCCAAAAAATGCGGCATTGGTCGTAATACCGCTATAGACAATATACGAAAACTTGAGAAGCAGGGACTCATAATATCTAAGCGTCGATATACTGAAGAGGGTCGGAGAACAAGTAATTTATATAAACTAAGTATAAGTCCAGAATCAGTACGCACAGAATACTTACGTAAAGAAAAATCGACTTTAAGTCCGGTTTCCGAACCCGAACCATTAGATAACCATCAGTTATTAGAAGGCGATGAATCGCCCGATCCAAAAGATATTGTATGGCAAGAAGGAGTGAAACTAAAAATACCTCGAACACTACTTGGAAAACTGTGTAAAGAATATTCCACTGAATCCGTAGCTCAAGCAGTTCTTGAAACAAAGGAACAGGCACCGGCAGAACCCAAAAGCTATCTTATCGGTATTCTTAAAAGCCAAGATCAAGACGTTTTCCGAGGGGCGATATGAAATTGGACGCTCTCAAGCAAATCCGGCTCTCTGGGAAACGGCCAGCAAGGATTATCAATTTGTCGCTTTGTCAGGGTAGTCAATTTCATGAGCCAGTTATCGAATTACCAAGTCGAAGCAATTTTGAAGATATCGATTTCCGGCCATTACATAATCTTGCGGTAGATATTCACTATTGGAATCGACTAGATGATGTCATCCGGCTAATCGGGGTAATTGTCAAGATAAAGCCTCATTCGCTTTACATAGTCGATCACAAAAATCAAGCTTGCATCATGGTCTATTGGATTGGTGAAACCCTAATAGATGATCAAACCTTCCTCTACGACTGGAGCCATATACCCTATGCTCAGTAAAGTCACATTGGTCAGAGATGAAGATATTAATTTCGAGGAATATCTAAAAACACCGCCGGAGGCAGCAAAGGTCAAACCTGCATCGAGTTTTCAGCAGACGATCATTGACAGCTTCTACGGAGACAACCCCGATCCGGGGTGCTATCTCCCCTGGCTGAAAACCCATGACCATATCAAACTCCGACAGGGTGAATTGTCCATATGGGCTGGCGTCAATGGACATGGTAAATCAATGCTGTTAAACCAAGCATGCTTATCACTGATGGCACAATCAGAGCGCGTGTGTATTGCGTCATTGGAAATGAAACCACTTGCGACATTACGTCGCATGTCCAGACAGTTTGATGGTGTCGAAGTCCCTGCTATCGCAAATATTGAAAGATTCTCCAGCTGGACGATAGACAAGTTATGGCTGTATGACCAAATCGGTACTGTGAAATCAGAACGCATGTATGCGGTTGCGCAATATTGCATCAAGGAATTAGGCATCACTCATTTTGTTATTGATTCACTCATGAAATGTGGCATGCGCTCAGACGACTATAGTGCGCAGAAAGAATTTGTTGATCGACTCTCCACACTGGCAAAAGATACCAATACACACATCCATCTTGTCAGTCATTCCAGGAAAGGAGATAAGGAAGATAAAGTGATGGATGAATTTGACATTAAGGGGGCAGGCGAAATCACGGACATGGCAGATAACGTTTTTATCGTGTGGAAAAACAAGAAAAAAGAAGCCGCCTTAAATGCAAGGAATATAAGCCCTGAATTGAAAACAAAACCGGATGCCTTGCTGATAGTGGACAAACAGCGAAACGGAGAATGGGAAGGAAAAATATCGCTTTGGTATCACAGATCATCTTTTCAATTACTTCCCAAGCCCTCGTGTAATAAACATTGCAATGAAGAGTGGGAAAAATGTAGTTGGTATTAAGTAACAACAAATTAACTTAAGCAACCGTAGGAACAATGAAAATGAATAATGACCTTAATCTTATGCCCGATAGCATTGAGATCCATTTTTTCGATGAATGGGTAGATCGAGAAGAACGAAAGCTAATGAAATTAGATGATGATTTATCGTGGCTTGATGATGACTGCGATAACGAGAGTGATAAGGATACTGATGAAGTAGACGTTGATTACATTACTAAATCGCTCCCAGCCAATATCAAAGTAGAGAAGTTGGTTTGTTATTGTTTAGGCAGGAATGAATCATTAAATCACCAGGTTTCGCACAAAGAAATAATTCATGCGCGTATAGGTATGCAATTGATTTATCTTTTGATAAAAATGAAATTGATTTCGCTGAAACGAGTAGAGCAGTTAGAAATTGAAGCAGATATAAACATGAAGAAATATGAGATTAAAGAAATGGAAGACAGACTCGTTGAACTTGATCGCTAATGATTACGTATGGTGTCAGGACTACTGATTCTTTAATGGATTCAATTGTAACAATGAGTGACATTAATTATTTTGACTAAATTACTCTTGAGAATAATTAGCTATGGAATTAAATGAACAGCAAAGAATGGCGGCAACCTACGACGGAAATGCCAAAAATATCTTGGTAACCGCCGGTGCTGGATGTGGCAAGACAAGAACCATAATTGCAAGAGCAATTCATTTAATAAAATCCGACATCGATGCCTCAAGAATATTAATGATGACTTTTACAAATCGCGCTGCTAAAGAAATGAAAGCCAGATTAAAAGGGGAAATAGGACCCGTCTCTGAACAGATACAAGCAGGCACCTTTCATTCGTTTTGCCTGAAAGCAATGAGTAAGGCGCCAAAGAGTTTTGGCATCGAAGGTCTCAATATTATAGATGCAGATGATCAGCAGTCGTTTATGACACTTGTTAGAAAAAGACATATTAGTAAACACGAAAAGAAATTAGATAAGGAATTTCCCAAGCCTGCCGAATTAATTAAATACTATTCATATAGCAGAAATACCTGTCAGGAGCCACGACGTTACCTAGTCGACAATACAGATATTAATGAAGAGCACATCGATATATGTTGCAGAATATTTATCGAGTATCAAAAAGCAAAAAAATCTAAGGCTTATCTTGATTACGATGATTTACTTGAGTATTTCTCAAGTGCGCTGGCTAGAAAACCAGATCTCAAGAAGGCAGTGACAAGATTATTTGATGAAGTATTGGTGGATGAAATGCAGGACACCAATCCTTTGCAGTTTCGTATATTGAAGCATTTCTCTGATGAGGATGTCAGGCTATTTTGTGTCGGTGACCCAGCGCAATCCATTTACCGATTTAGAGGTGCTGAATTTAGACACGTTTATGATTTTCAGGAGATATTTAAAAATAGTGAAATTCTTAGACTTTCTTTAAATTATCGCAGCTACCAGGAAATTCTTGATTTCTCTAATTGGTTGCTGGAGCGGTCTCCTTTGGATTACAACAATGCTTTACTCGCGGACCGAGGTAATGGTTGTGATTTGCCGACAATGTCGGAATTTGACAGTAACCTTGATGAGGCAAGCTGGATAGCAGATAAGATCCTAGAACGACGAGAAACTGATATTCAATTTAGGGACATCATGATATTGGTGCGTTCTGGTTATGACGCGAGGCCTATAGAAGCTGAGCTCGTGCGACGAAAAATACCCTATTACTTTGTAGGCGGCACAAGCTTAACCAAGTTAGCGCATGTACGCGATGTCTTATCCTTGTTACGGATTGTAAGAAATGAGCAGGATGATTTAGCTTGGATGCGTTTTCTTAAACTATGGCCTCGTATTGGCGATAAAACCGCTGAAAAACTGGTCAACAGTTTTTATGAATGCGATGGTGTGAAACCGATAGAAATTCTAACCGGCAGTCTTGGTACCTCACATCCTGCCATATCTGCTCACAAACAAACTTCTTCTAATCAAAGCTCGCCCAAAGTTTGTATTTCCACTGCCGTGCAAGCATTAACCCCGATCTTAGAGGAACGATACGATAAATGGGATTTTCGTAACCAGGATCTGAAATTACTCATCACCGTATCTGAGCGATATAAATCAATCAGCGAATTCATTGATGCTTTCACGCTTGAGCCAATGACAGGCACAGAAATAGAAAAACTTGAGATTGATGATGCTGTTCTTTTAATTACCGTGCATAGCGCAAAAGGCACTGAGGCGCCTATCTGTTTTGTGGCGAATGCCAAACAGGGTACCTATCCGCATAGCCGTAGTTACGGTGATATTGAATCTGAGGAAGAAGAACGACGAGTGCTATATGTGGCACTGACAAGAGCAAAAAATGAACTCATTGTGACGCGATCCACTGATCATAATAGTGGTTTTTATGTGCAGAACAAAGCAACAGAAGGAGAAGAGTATTTTTTATCAGGCATACCTGAACATTTAATATCGAAAGAAATACATGGATGGAATTCAGATTATTCAAATGGATTATCAACACTCAGGGATATTTATTAGAAACATAATGAATTTATCTTACCTTGGTGCTACTTCAGCTAGAGAAAAATGAGGGACTGGCGAATGACTACTATGAAAAAGACAGCACAAAAATCAAACAAACAAAAGGTCACGAAGAAGGTCGTAGCATTATCATCGGGGAAGCACCCAGGTGGTAGGCCCACTAAATATTCTCAGGAAACGATAAAGGTAGCTAGAGAATACCTTGAAAACTATGAAGAACACGGAGATCAAATACCGTCCATAGCCGGTCTTGCGATCATATTAGGGATCAGAAGGGAAACGCTTCACGTATGGGCGAAAGAAGAAGGCAAAGAGGAGATATCTAACATATTAGGCGCCATTCTCGCCAAGCAGGAAAACGTTCTGATAAATAAAGGGCTCACTGGTGATTTCAACTCAGCCATCAGCAAACTGGTTCTCGGCAAGCATGGTTATCACGAAAAGGTGGACAGCACATTAAGCGGCGGCGATAAACCAGTCACGTTGACAGCAGTGGAGAGGGTGGTTGTCCGTCCTACAAATTCCAACGGCTGAAGTATTTGTTCCACTATTGGAGCCAGCTCGATACAAGGGGGCGTATGGCGGGAGAGGCAGCGGCAAGAGCCATTTCTTCGCGGAGATGCTCATTGATGATGCAATGCGTAACGATGGGCTAAGAGCTGTCTGTATCCGCGAGGTACAAAAATCACTCAAGGAATCAGCCAAGCGTCTCATTGAGGACAAAATCAGGAGCCTCAATGTATCTCAGCATTTCGAGATACAGAATGAGCAAATCAAGACACCTGGTGACGGCGTCATTATCTTCCAGGGCATGCAGGATCATACGAGTGAGTCTATTAAATCCTTGGAAGGATTTGATCGAGCATGGTGTGAAGAGTCTCAAACTTTATCGAGCCGTTCGTTGCAGTTACTACGACCGACAATCCGCAAAGATAGTTCTGAATTGTGGTTCAGCTGGAACCCCAGGCGCGAGATTGACCCGGTCGATCAAATGCTCAGAGTGAAAATGCCGACTAATTCAGTTGTCGTTAATTCGAACTGGTCAGATAACCCCTGGTTCCCTAATGTGTTGAAACAGGAGCGATTGGATTGTCTGTACACCAATCCAGATCAATATGACCATATATGGGAGGGCGGGTACGTTACGGTGGCTGAAGGTGCTTATTTTGCCCGGCATTTAGCCGATGCGAGACACGAAAAACGAATAGGCCGTATCCCTCGGGACCCACTGATGACCGTCAAATTATTCTGTGACATAGGCGGGACCGGTACATTCTCTGACGCCTTCACTATCTGGGCCGCTCAGTTCGTCGGACATGAAATCAGGGTGTTGAATTATTACGAGGCGGTAGGTCAGCCTGTAGATGAACATTTGTACTGGATGCGGGAAAACGACTACCTGCCAGGTAATGCCGAAATATGGTTACCACATGATGGACGGACTGGCGATCGTGTATTCGATGTTAGTTATGAAAGTGTGCTCATACAGGCTGGATATAACGTCACAGTAGTAGACAACAGAGGCAAGGGCGCTGCCATGGCGCGTGTAGCAGCGGCACGTAGCTTGTTCCCATCAATTTACTTCAATGAGGCTACCTGCAAGGGTGGTCTGGATGCGCTCGGCTGGTATCACGAAAAGAAAGATGAGAATCGGAATATAGGACTGGGTCCAGAGCATGACTGGTCAAGTCACGGCGCTGATGCATTTGGATTGATGTGCACGGCTTATTATCCACCTCGACGAAATCATCACAGGTCGGAATTAGAACCTGAAGA
The DNA here is from genome assembly GCA_018676275.1 of Gammaproteobacteria bacterium. Lineage (GTDB taxonomy): Bacteria > Pseudomonadota > Gammaproteobacteria > Eutrophobiales > Eutrophobiaceae > WLWS01. The sequence goes on from JABHFC010000422.1 coordinate 8,739, forward strand.
AACAGAAGATTATTAAGGTTACCGAAATGTGAAATCAATACCTACAACTTCAGTCCTTTTTGACCAGGCTGCCACTTTCCCATTTCAACCTGGCATCTTCCAATACCCAGAGAGTGGATCCATTTGGCGGTGGCATCCAACGTACTCCAGGTCTTTAGTTTTCCCTTTAGCGTATTAACAATAGATGGGCCAGCTTGGGTGACAATCTCGACGTGGAAGTGACTACCTTGTCCAATCACGCGAACATTTTTTATCGCACCTGCTTCAACTAAAGCCTTTATTGTCTTACTGTCCATCGCCCTTTTCATCATCAAAAAGAGCACCCTGTTCTGGAATAGTAATACCGACAGTTTCACAATGCTCAGTGATGAGCACTTCAATCAAGTTGGCGACACTACGACGTTCCAACTCTGCCGCTTCTTTTGCCGCCTCTTTGATTGCTGGATCAATACGTAAATTTAACGTTGCCGTTTTCTTTGGAGGCATAACTTGATCAACTCTCATAATTGCGTTACATTGTAACGCATATGTATTGTTTAAGTAAATGCCAGTATACCGCGGATTTCGAGACAAACAACTTTCCCATTAATACCCCTTTATGGGAAAG
>JABHFC010000423.1 GCA_018676275.1 Gammaproteobacteria bacterium
TCATCTTGATTTCTCTCTATCAATAATCAGTTTGTCGAAAATAGTATCAGCGGTGTTTCCTGCCCGAAATCTGACAGGGTACGGATATATTTACCCGAAATTGCATCATAAACATCAATATTCATCTCCACATTTGTCACATATAACCAGGGCGACTTATCCTGGCTTAGCTCAATGACAAGACCAGGTAGTTGCAGAGGTATACGATTAACACGCTTCCTGTTTTTTGCATCAAATACCCAAACTTCCATTCCCGGGTTTTTGTGTGTGCCTTCTGCTCCATTTTCATGCATCAAAAAATACATGTTGCCCAGAGAGTCCGAACCACTGACCTGCATACCACCGGGACGCCAATTCGCAGCCCTTTCTTTGTCTGTCAGCAGGCTCCAGCTGGCACCTGGCACTGCCTTGTCCCTGGTTAAATCCACTTCCCGTAGATTGCCATTGAAGGTTGGGAAATAAGCCACACCATCAATTATAGCCGGCCTTTCAAATAGAGCATCTTTATCAATATCAAAGAAAGAATCAATTTTGCTCTTCGACTTTACCTTACCGTTTTTATCCAGTTGATAAGACATCATCGAAGCATCGCTGCACAAAGAACTGAAACCACGCTTACCAGTTGGGTAGATTAGAGAACAGGCAGGAAGGTTTATTTCATTTAGGATTTTTCGACTAACGATATCAACTACAGAAATGGATGTAGACGGAGTGAAATTATAAAGTAATAACAGTTTCTCATCGTCTATCAGACGAATGGTAAAATCACTAGGTAGCAATTGCGCCCGCTTCCCACCAGGAATGATTATTTCATCCAGAACATTAAGGCTTGCCTTGTCGTAAATGGTTACTACATCAGTTCGAGCACCACGATTTCCACGCGTATAAAAAGTTTCATATACGTACATTTCCGGGCGCGTTTTTGCAATCGCTACTGCAGCAATTAGAGAGGTATCGTAAGTACCTTTAAACTGTCCATTGCGCGTCTCCTGTTCGGCGTCAAGTATTATCACTTTGCCATTGAGCATATGATTGAAACCTACATCGTGTGCGAGCACCCAGTGATCAGGATAGGTAGCGGGCAATGTACCAATTACCCCCATTTTGTCATTCGGCACATCCGCCCATAACCAGGGGCTGCCTAGACAAATTAAAAGGAATATACACAGTCTTTTTTTCATAGATATCGCCTCGCCGCTATCAGTCCTGCCAATTCAGAATTCACTACCAGTATTTGACCATATTGGAGCACATTTTTCATTATAGGACAATTGTCTAATTTTATAGTTGGACAAGTGGGTAATGTTATATATCCCGGTGATACGATAAAACCTGATAAATTAAGGTCATTGCAAGAAAAGCAGGATACTGTTATTAAAAGAACTACACACTCATTCCTCAACTTTCTGTATTTCATATGTCCAAAATAAGATTTGCCTCTACTGTCATATTGAGTCGCGGTGCAGACAACGACCCCGAAGTCTTTCTAACCAAACGCGCACCTGAACTGAAATTTTTTGGTGGTTACTGGGTTTTCCCAGGGGGTAACCTGAATAAAAACCTTGATTACCTGGATGAAAATGATTCGCTCGATCTGGCCCTTGTTCGTTGCGCAGTTCGTGAGATTCTGGAAGAAATCGATATTCTCTCCTCTACGCTCGGTAAAACATTCAGCAAGGAAGAAAAACAGAACTTAAAAACTAATTTAAAAGACTCACCGCAAAAGTGGACAGAGTTTCTGGCCGCATTCGGGGCGGACTTTGATTATGTTAATCCGGTTTTCCGCATTACCACACCACCATTTGTCCCAACAAGGTTTGATACACAGTTTATGCATGTTCGGCTTATCGGTGATGAAACACCGGAAATTGATGACTATGAATTGGTGGACGGCAGCTTTATGAAACCACAAGCTGCTGTCGATGCCTGGGAGTCAGGTGATATGGATATAGCACCACCTGTACTTTTCCTATTACGTATTTTGGCAGAGCACAGTCTGTCTTCTTTTATGTCACACGCGATTGAAGAAACCAGGCAACTTGATAACGGTCGTTTGCACAGGGTCTATTTTTCACCCGGTATATTTATGGCGCCATTATTGACGCCCACATTACCTCCCGCTACCACTACCAATACCTTGATTGTTGGAACAAAAAAATTATTTATTATTGACCCGGCAACACCGGATGAGTCAGAACAGGCAAGACTATTCGAAAAAATGGATGCAATGATAGGAGAAGGTTCTACATTCGAAGCCATTCTTCTTACACATCACCATATTGATCACGTGGGCGCAGTAAACGCTGTTAGTCAGCGATATCAAATACCTGTAAGAGCTCATGAAGAATGTTACAAACGTATCGAAAGTGGTTATATAAAAGGCCAGCCTTTGCAGGATGGTGACCAAATTGATTTGGGTATTGCATTAGATGGTAGCAGTGATTGGCATTTGACTGTCGTACATACGCCAGGACATGCAGTTGATCATCTGTGTTACCTGGATAGTCGCTATCACGCTGCGATAGTTGGCGACATGCTATCGACTATATCGACAATATTAATAGACCCACCTGAAGGGCATATGCAAACCTATCTGGATAGCCTGCATAAGTTATTAACATATCCGATTAAAACTCTTTATCCCGCACACGGTCCGGCAAACCGCGATGGTGCCGCGCTGATTCGCCAATACCTGCAACATAGAAAAGAAAGAGAAAAAGCTGTAATTGATGCCTTGACCAGTGAAGCACAAAGCATTGATGAATTACTACCAAAAATATACGACGACGTCCCGGAAGCAGTTTACCCGGTCGCTTCCCGATCATTACTGGCAGGTCTTATTAAACTGGAAGAAGAAGCTATATGTAAAAAGAGCCAGCAAGGCTGGCTCCTGAAATAATCGGGGACAGACCACGTTTTTGAAATAAAACGTGGTCTGTCCCAGATATATTTACGCCATCAATTGATCTTCAATTTGAATAACAGGATCTATATTTGTAAAGTTAGGAATATCTCCCATAATTTCTTCAGCATGAGCAGCCAATTCAGCCTCAAATGCTTCTACATTATCAAATAATAAATTAGCAACAGTCACA
>JABHFC010000424.1 GCA_018676275.1 Gammaproteobacteria bacterium
AGAGCGACTGTGAATACTGCTTTGCGTCTGCTCCAATTCAAAACGTAAATGAGCGGTTCTGCGAGATACTCCGTCACAAACAAGCCCGTTGATAATGCGGCAAACAAAAAACCTGTAAAGAACAAAAAGCCAATTATTTGTCCTCCGGGTAATTGTGAAAACACACTCGGTAAAGTGAAGAACACCAGGCCAATACCAGACGCCGGCTCTGCCGCCATAGTGAACACAACTGGAAAAATCACGATACCACAGAGTATGGCAGCGACAGTATCGCCAATGACAATCAACATCGCTGTTTTCGGTATATCAAACTCACTGGGCATATAACTACCGTAAGTAATTAAAACGACTCCGCCTATTCCGATGGAATAAGAGACCTGTCCGAGTGCCATAAGCCAGGTTTTCGCAGTGATCAAAGAAAGATCCGGATAGAAAAGAAAACGCATTGCCTCGGCGGCGCCCGACAGAGTTAGGGAATATGCAGCGAGACAGGCAATCAGGATAAAGAAAAGGATCATCATGTACTTTGTGATCGGTTCTATTCCTTTCCGAATACCCAGAAGAACTACCCCACCACAAATCGCCACGGTTATGAAGTGAAAAACAAATCGCTGTGTGCCGACATAAACGTAATCGTTAAAGTACACTTCCGGAACTGCGGACCAGAGGCTCCCGGTCAATGAGGCGACAAAATATTTTAATGTCCAGGACACCAGCACCAGGTAGTAAGAGTAACCAAGCAGGCCCATTAACATTACCGCAATACCAAATTGCTTACCGTAGGGAAGACCCGAGCGAGTATGTGAGCCAACTGGACCGCCACGAAAATGACGTCCATAGGCGAGCTCCATCATAATTGCAGGTAAACCAATAACAATGAGGGCTACAATATAGGGAATAAAGAAAGCACTACCGCCATTGGTTCCGGCCATATATGAAAATCGCCAGACATTTCCCATACCAATAGATCCACCGAGAATACCGAGGATAAATCCAATTCTTGTCGCATAGCTTTCTCTGGTCATACGCTTTCCCATGTGTGGATAAACAAAGAGAATTCGAATTTACTGCTTGATGCTTATTCAGTATACGATTTGCTGTTAATATTGACTAACTGCGTATTTATACCTGCTTTAGCTATTCACTAACTGGGCTCTTATGAGGATGAGACTTATGTCAACTATTCGTAACAAGATTGATCCGGCCTTCAATGACTTACCTGATGTTGACTATGCAAGCTATGTCAGAGCTACACAAAAAGAAGGTGTAGCTCCAATGAGCTGGGCAGATGCCTTTTACCCTGATCCATGTCTTCCATCTCATGTTAGCGATGCCGTAAAAGAGGCACTTGATGCAGGTGGAAACCACTACACGATGCCAATTGGTGATCAGGAACTACGCCAGGAAATAGCAAAAAAGTTACTTTCCTATAATGGGATAGAGGCAAATCCTGACACAGAAATAATTATCACACCTGGCTCGGATACAGGCTTATATCACGCTATAAGACCTTTTATCGTTGCAGGTGATGAGGTGTTAATTCCGGATCCCAGCTATAGCAACAATTTTGCAAACATCAAGATCATGGGAGGTATACCTGTCAGTGTGCCGTTAAAGGAGGCTAACAACTTTCAGTTTGATATCGCAGATATGGAATCACGGGTTACTGAGAAAACAAAAATGGTATTAATGACGAACCCAAATAATCCCACTACCACGGTATTTTCCAGGCAGAAGCTGGAACAGCTAGCCGAGTTTGTGATCAAACACGACCTTGTTGTAGTAATTGATCAGGTGTTTGAAAGTAGCATTTTTGATGACAGGGAGTTTGTCAGCATGGCCGCTTTACCCGGTATGTGGGAGAGATGTGTTACTGTTTTCTCTACATCCAAGAGCATGAGCCTGTGTGGTTTTCGTGTCGCCTATAACGTGGCATGTGCAGAGATCATGAGGGTTATGCATGCATCAGCTGTATATATCCTCGGGGCCACTAATACCTTTGCCCAGGCAGGTGCTCTGGCTGCACTGCGTAATGATGATTTTGTTGAAGACTACAATCGGATTTTCGACCTGCGCCGGAAAGCTGCTTATGACACATTTAACGCAATTCCCGGTGTTCATTGCCTGATGCCGGAAGCAACGTTTTTGATCTGGGTAAATATTTCAGAGCTTGGAACCTCAGGCGAAATTGCTAAACTTCTTCGTGAACATGCCAAAGTTGCCGCTACTACAGGCAGTAATTACGGTAAATATGGCGAGGGTTCCCTTCGGTTTAATATTGCCCAGCTCGATGAAACAAAATTTGAAGAGGTGCTTGAGCAAATCTCGGTGACTTTGACCGGCTATGCAAGGGAAAAAGGAATACTGTAATGACGTCTCTTTTGCGAGCACATTTTCAATATCTCGGTAACTTAGATTGAATAGATGTTATAGCCAAATTGCGTAACTGCTTATGTCAGAAAAGAAGCACTGAAGCTTATAAATATTCTTAACCGGATTATCTATTAAAACCTCTTAAGTTGTCAGTGCCCTACTTTTCTCTATTCAAGCATTCCCTCAGATTTAAACCACGCCACTGTATCAGAAGCTGATTCCTGTACCGGTCTTGGTTTCAGACCAAGCGCTTCAAGAGATTTTGTTGGATCAAAATGCATGGAACGTTGGGTCAGTTTTACACCGGTAATGGTTGCCATTGGCATCTTGCCACTAACATAACGGGCCCAGTGTTCACTAAACCAGGCAACCGAAAGTGCAAGCTCATAGGGTACGGTATAGCCAGGTTTTTCGATGTTAATTTCATTTCCCAGTATCTCCAGCCAGTCTCCCAGCTTGTAATTCTCAGAGCCAAGTAAATAACGTATACCGGGAGTGCCTTTGTTCATCGCAGCGACCATACCTTCGGCAATATCTCTGACATCAATGAGATTAAAGCGACAATCCAGATAAGCAGGTAACTGACCTCGACAAAAAGCCAGCGCCATTCTGGTTGGAGGTGTCAGGCTGCGATCACCAGGACCAACCGGTAGCGTAGGGCAAACAAGAATAACTGGTTCGCCACTTTTACCTAATTTCAACGCCGCCTGATCAGCATGGAATTTACTAAGACAATAAGGTCCTATCATTTCACTCTCATGTAATTCCAGATCTTCTACGGCACCACCATCGAATTGACTCGACGTTAATATACTTTCGGTACTCGTATGCATTACACGAAAGGCACCATTATCAAGGGCCGAATGAAGGACATTGAGCGCGCCATGATGATTTATTTCGTCAAACTCTTTAGTGTCTTTGCGCCAGAGGTTGGGATCAGCCGCCAGGTGATAGACATAGTTACAATCCTGAGTCGCCTTATCGACGGCCGGACGATCACGAATATCAGCATAGACCACGTCAATCTCATCGAGGGGTAAGTGTTTCAGATTGGCATTAGATAGTTCCAGTACACGTACATCTTCATTATTGGCAAGAAGTTTTTCAACCAGGTGCGTGCCAATAAAACCGCCACCTCCAGTGACGAGATTCATGCTCCTATTCCCTGTTTTTCAAGTTCTGCGGACATTATAAAAAGATGTGAATAATCCGGGCTCAGTCTTTGCTCAGTTATCGTGTTAACCATACTCACAGCTGCGCGATTGTAGGGGCAAGGTAGATCGCCTGCCAATTCCACAAGATAGCCGTTGTAAGCGTTGATTTCAGTATGTGCTGAACCCATGTCGGGCGCCATGGAGCAGTAAGTACCTCGTAGTGAAGGTTTGAAAAATATTGCCATGATCTCCGGCAGACCTGGTGTTTTTAAAATTTTACTGACCGTATCAGGATGGAAGGGACCAATCGTCGCCAAAGGCTTTTTTGCGTTCTTAAGAATGGCATAATTTTCAAGTATGAGTTTGAAGAAATAGCGTTTTGCCAGTTTATCTGATAACAAAGTGGCATTATCAACTCCAGCTGAAGCGGCCAGAGGTGAAATGGCGGCGTTATACATTAGCTTCGTTGCTTTATAGGGCAGTACGTCGTCAACTAACTCTACTTTAAACAGTGGTGTGTCTTTCAACATGGATGACAGCTCAGACAAGATCGACATTTCATTTTGAGTGGCTACGCGTCTTGGGCCGAGATGAAACTCACCGTCCCGGGTAATCCTTGTTACCGGGCGATCACGTTCGCACTCAGAAACAAATGAAGCAATACCTTCCCCGAAATGTGAATTAGTATCTAATGAAACATCGTAACCGTTTTGAACAGGAATGATATTTTGCTTATTGGGAATCTTCCTTAGAACATCAGTGTTATTAAAGGTCTTGGTGCAAAGTAAGAGCAGTGCCTCATCCGTGGCAGTCCATTGATCAAAACTAGAGAACGGGACTTTTATCGCATCGTAGCCATCGACGACTAATCCGTTATTTTTTCCATACTCAAGCTTATCTTGCTGACTTTCTATCATCAAGACGTCACAGCCATTCCGCGCGAGTGAGAAACCCAAAGCGACGCCAATGCCACCGGCACCAATAATGTGTATCGGGGAAGATTTCATTTTTTATCGCTCATTGCATCCTGTCGACGTTTATACATATCCCTGCAAATATAAATTGCAACGAAAGGGGTAATGAAGGCTGCCAGCGTCAGAAGTAGCTGTCCATAGCCGAGAGCCGCACCAATGGGCACAATAATCATGGCATCATCGGGGTCAAAACCGGCAAAAGAATTGAAGGCAGCAGCGCCTGCATCAATACTGGCAGCCACTTCAATGACCGCATAGAAAATAATGCTGATACAGATACCGGCAACGACACCCATTGCCAGACCCCATGAACCCAGATCGCCATTCATGGCCGCGACACCGAGACCAATGAAAAGTGCAGCATTGCAAATGGCGTCAGTGACTAAATCGTAGATAGCACCAAAACGACTTGACTTACCACTCAAGCGGGCCAGTTCTCCGTCTGCTCGATCCAGCACCATCGAGATCACAAAAGCCAGCGCACCCATCACATTCCAGAAGGTTTCGTCAAAGCAAAAACAAACAGCCGCAGACAGACCAAAAAGCAATCTACCCGTGGTGAGATGATTTGGGGTAACCGGCGTATTCACCAGTGGCTGTACTAGCTGGCGGGCAAATTGATGTATCCAGGTATTGTAGCTCATGAAATTGAGTCAGATTGGGTCAGTGAGTACGAGACAAATACGAGTCTCTATGGGATTTAAATCGTTATCTGAATAATAACAAAATTAGTGCATTGGGTAATGTATATTGTCGAACTGGAGGGTTCTCGTCATGGCCGCTTTATCCGGATAAATAAAAAAACCGGTGCTGAGTAGCCCTCTATTCCTGATTTGTCTCGGGACTGATTCGCGTTGCTGCGGCGTCCAATCTCCCTTTGGGAGATTGTCGAACCCTTGGGTTTTCTTCAAAGCCTCTTGCACCACAGAAACAAAAAAGCCGGCGCTTGCAGGGAGCTCTCTATGTTTGAATTTAATCGGGACTGATTCGCAATCGCCTTGGGGCGATTACTCACCCCTGTGGGGCGCCTTCGCGTTGCTGCGGCGTCCAATCTCCCTTTGGGAGATTGTCGAACCGTTGGGTTCTCTTCAAAGCCTCTTGCACCACAGAAACAAAAAAGCCGGCATTAAGCCGGCTTTTTTGTTTCTGGCGGAGAAAGAGGGATTCGAACCCTCGATACGCTATTAACGTATACTCCCTTAGCAGGGGAGCGCCTTCAGCCACTCGGCCATTTCTCCGTGTTTAAAACATCATAAACTTTTTTTGGAATATTGCTTTTAGAGTCTCATCTCTGCAGATACATCGTTGAGAGATGAGATTGCTTCTCTAATCAGGTTTCAAAAGCTTCAGCTAATAATCGTCTGCCGCTTCTTCATCTTCTGGATAATCCTTCTGCTCTGAATTACCAGATTTTTCCTGCTGAATCCTGTCATATATTTCTTCCCGATGTACAGCTATTTCCTTCGGCGCATTCACACCTATTCTTACCTGATTGCCACGTATTCCTAATACAGTTACGTTAACATCATCACCAATCATCAGTGATTCGCCAACCCTGCGTGTTAATATCAACATTTTTTACTTCTCCTCTAAATGCCCTTAACTATTTAGATAGAACTACCAGAGCTTGCCCCGTTTATTATTTTTATTAAACAAGCCCCTTTTTTAGTAGTCTGACTAAATGTTATGGGGGTTAATTACCTTTATCCAGACCGAAAGTAGAGTGTAACGTTCTTACACCTAATTCTAAATACTTTTCGTCTACCACCACAGAAATTTTGATTTCTGAGGTCGAAATCATCTGAATATTGATACCTTCAGTTGCCAATGCCTCAAACATTTGGCTGGCAATGCCCGCGTGAGAGCGCATTCCAACTCCAACTACCGATATTTTCACGATATTATCATCACCGGAGACACCATCTGCTCCCAACTCTTCAGATATCCCTTGCAGTACCTCAAGGCCTCTTTTGTAATCGCCTCTGTGTACGGTAAATGTAAAATTCGTGCTTTTATCATCTCCTATATTCTGGATGATCATATCCACTTCAATATTGGCTTTTGCAATCGGCCCGAGAATGCGTGAAGCAATACCGGGCGTATCCGGTACCCCACGAATGGTTAGCTTGGCTTCATCCCGATTATGGGCAATGCCTGATATCAGAACCTGTTCCATACTCTTGTCCTCAGTAGTGATTAGTGTGCCCGGACCTTCTTCAAATGATGAGAGCACTCTTAAAGAAACATTGTATTTACTCGCGAACTCAACTGAGCGTATTTGTAAAACTTTCGAGCCGAGACTTGCCATTTCCAACATTTCTTCATAGGCAATCCGGTCGATACGCCTGGCCATGTTTACAATTCGTGGATCAGCGGTGTAGACACCGTCTACATCGGTATAGATGTGACATTCCTGCGCTTCTAATGCCGCCGCCAGGGCAACCGCTGTAGTATCTGAACCACCTCTTCCCAGTGTCGTTATATTGCCGTCAGCATCTATACCCTGAAAACCTGCTACGACTACTACTTTTTCATCTTCCAGAGCTTTCGACACTCTCTGTGCGTCAATTTCCATGATGCGAGCTTTGCTATGCACACTATCTGTCAGAATGCAGACCTGCCCACCGGTGAACGATTCTGCCGCACAACCTTTGGCCTCCAGTGCCATGCTCAGAAGCGCAATCGTGACCTGCTCGCCCGTTGACAACAACACATCCAGTTCACGCTTACTTACTTGTGAGCTGATCTCGCCAGACAAGCCTAGCAAGCGATCAGTCTCACCACTCATGGCGGACACCACAACCACTATTTGATGACCCTGCTTGCGGCTTTTAATAACCTTGTCCGCAACAGCCTGAATGCGCTCAATGCTGCCAACCGAGGTCCCGCCGAATTTTTGAACTATTAGTGCCATTTATCTATAAGTTGTCGTCACTGCTATATCGTCACTTTCGCTGCTGATAAACAGTGGTAATCAAAAAGGTGGGGAATTTTAACGAGTTAGGCGGGAACAGCAAGTAAATTCAGCTATTTATTTGCTGTTTTACCCAGTCTGAGACACTTGCTAGAGCCGAATCCAGCCCCTTAGGATCACTTCCGCCAGCCTGAGCCATATCTGCTCTGCCGCCGCCTTTGCCACCAACCTGCTGAGCAACAAAATTGACCAGCTCCCCTGCTTTTATTCTGTCAGTGGCATCTTTGGATACGCCAGCAACAAGACTTACCTTACCTTCTTTCACTGTTGCCAATACCAGCGCTGCCGTACCTAGTTTGTTCTTAAGTTGATCGACTGTCTCTCGTAAGGTCTTCGGATCGGCACCATCAAGATGTTTTGCCAGCACCATAATGCCATTGATTTCCTCCGCATCACTGACCATATCATCACCTGCACTACTGGCTAGTTTGGATTTAAGTTGCTCAACCTCTTTTTCAAGCTTACGCGAACGATCCAGCACTATCTCCAGACGTGATTCAATATTTTCACGATCTGATTTAAGTGTCTTTGCAATACGATTTAGTCGGGATTCACTCTCATCAACCCATCCCAGTGCACCCTGCCCGGTGACGGCTTCAATACGACGAACACCCGCTGCAATACCGGTTTCCGATATTATTTTGAACAAACCAATATCACCTGAATGCAATACATGCGTGCCACCACATAACTCAGTTGAGAAGCCAGCACCGATATTCAAAACACGTACTTCACTGTCATATTTCTCACCAAACAGGGACATCGCACCTGATTCCATTGCTTCATCCAGTGACATGACATCAACCTGAGTTGCTGCGTTTTCGAGAATAATATGATTTGTCAGCTGTTCAATTTTTCTTACTTCGTCATCAGTAAGTGCTTCCGGATGAGAAAAATCGAAGCGCAATCGATCTGCAGCTACCAGTGATCCTTTTTGCGTTACATGTTTTCCCAGAATCTGCCTTAAGGCAGCATGTAACAGATGTGTAGCCGAATGGTTCCGCATAATGTCAACCCGATGAAGCTTATTGACTCTCGCTTGCAGGGACTGTCCCACTTCTATCTCACCCTGTTTAAGCTCACCCAGATGAATATGCGCTTTTGATTGTTTCTGTGTATCACATACTTCGAAAACGACACCATTGCTCATTAACTTACCCCGGTCACCACTCTGCCCTCCCGATTCAGCGTAAAATGGTGTCGTTGCCAGAATTATTCCACCCTCCTCTCCCTGAGCTAATTGTTTAACTGATCTGCCATCCTTAAATAAGGCAATGACAGTGGATGACTCTTCCAGTTTTTCATAACCGACAAATTCAGAATCAAATATGATTTGCGAATTTGCATCGTTAGTATCCAGTTCAAATTTACTCGCAGCCCGGGCACGTTTACGTTGTTCGGCCATGGCTTTGTCAAAACCTTGTTTATCCAGCGTCAAACCACGTTCACGTGCAATATCTGCAGTCAGATCAACAGGGAATCCATAAGTATCGTAAAGTTTAAATACATCATCGCCAGCGATTATCTTGCCCTTAAGGTTGGCAAGAATGTCTTCCAGATGTCCTAAACCCTGATCAAGGGTTTCGGCAAAGCGTAGTTCTTCCTGCTTTATTGTTCGCTCAACAAATTCCTGCGCTTCTTTCAACTCCGGAAAAGCTTCGCCCATAAGATCACTAACTGTTGAAACCAGACGATAGAAAAAAGGCTCGGTAAAACCGAGACTATTACCATGTCTGGCGGCTCGGCGAATGATTCTCCTTAGTACGTAACCGCGACCTTCGTTGGAAGGCACAACACCATCGCTAATTAGAAAAGCACAGGACCGGATATGATCGGCGATAACCCGTGAAGAAGTTATATCCGGCTTATCAGTATCAGCCAGTTCATGGATGGCTGCGATCAGTTGCTGAAATAAATCTATATCGTAATTATTCTGAACACCTTGCATAACAGCCGCAATTCGCTCAAGACCCATACCCGTATCTACGGAGGGTTTCGGAATCGGATTCAGGTTGCCATCGCCATCCCGATCATATTGCATGAAAACCAGGTTCCAGATTTCAACGTAACGATCACCTTCCTGTTCCGGACTTCCAGGTGGACCACCTTCTATATGTTCGCCATGATCATAAAATATTTCACTGCATGGCCCACATGGACCAGTGTCACCCATAGCCCAGAAATTATCTTTCTCACCACATCGACTGAATCGACTACGATCAATCCCTATTTCATTCAGCCAGATATCCGCAGCCTCATCATCGTCTTCAAATACTGTCACCCATAAGCGTTCTTTTGGCAGTTCCAGTTCATTGGTGAGAAAATCCCAGGCGTACTGGATTGCTTCACGTTTGAAATAATCACCAAAGCTGAAGTTACCAAGCATTTCGAAAAAGGTGTGATGGCGTGCGGTGTAACCGACATTTTCCAGGTCATTGTGTTTGCCACCGGCCCGCACACAACGCTGCGAAGATACCGCGCGATCGTAGCTACGCTTGTCCAGACCAAGAAAGACTTCCTTGAACTGCACCATGCCTGCATTAGTGAATAATAATGTCGGATCATTGGATGGTACCAGCGAACTACTGGTCACAGGCTGATGTTGTTTATTCTGAAAATAATCCAGGAATTTTTGACGTAATTCGTTAGTCGTCATACTCGTTTAGTCTTTTAAATAGCCGATGAATTTGATCGCTGCTAAAACCCCGATATTGAAGAAAGCGTGATTGCTTTGCCTGTTCCTTATAGTCTTGAGGTATATCGTCTCCATACTTCCGCTTATGTACTTCTGCCAGACGTTCAATCCAATGCGGATCTCGCTCGTCGATATATTCCTCGCTTATTTCGTCGCCAACACCTTTTTGTTTTAATTCCTGGATGATGCGGCACGGGCCGTAACCGCGACTGACACGATCGTGTACGAATGCCTCGGTATAACGAGATTCACTCTGCAGACCTTCCTTTTTTAACTGTTCGATAGCAACATCGATATCCTCAACATCCAATCCCCGCGTCAGCAGTTTTTGTCGAAGCTCCTTTTCACTGTGCTCTCGCCTGGCAAGCAATGCCAGGGCCCGCTCTTTTACATCCTTTGAACCATCGCTCAGGCTTCGGCCTCCTCTTCCTGTTCTTCATTTGGAATTGCTGCATTTTTTTCGGGGAATAATTTTTCGCGAATACTACGTTCGATTTCTTCCGCTATGGCAGGGTTTTCTTTAAGAAAATTACGCACATTATCCTTGCCCTGGCCTATTCGATCACCATTGTAACTGTACCAGGCACCGGCTTTATCAATAAAATCATGTTGTACACCCATCGCAATAATTTCACTCTCGCGGGAAATACCTTCACCATAAAGTATGTCAAAGTAAGCCTCCTTAAAAGGTGGTGCGATTTTGTTTTTTACAACTTTCACCCGGGTCTCATTACCGACAATCTCATCACCCTTCTTGATAGCACCAATACGTCGAATATCAAGGCGAACCGAGGCATAAAATTTCAGCGCATTACCGCCGGTAGTGGTTTCAGGACTGCCGAACATGACGCCAATTTTCATACGGATCTGGTTAATAAAAATGACCAGCGTATTTGAACGTTTAATATTACCGGTCAATTTACGCAGAGCCTGCGACATCAGTCGCGCCTGCAGCCCCATATGACTGGCGCCCATCTCGCCTTCAATTTCAGCTTTAGGTGTCAAAGCAGCCACTGAATCGATAATAACCAGATCGACCGCACTGGAACGCACCAGCATGTCTGTTATCTCCAGTGCCTGTTCGCCGGTATCAGGTTGTGACACCAGCAGGTCTTCAATCTGTACACCCAGCTTTTCTGCATACTGAGGATCCAAAGCATGCTCAGCATCAACAAAGGCGGCCGTGCCACCCTGTTTTTGTATTTCCGCAGCAACATGCAGGGCCAGTGTTGTTTTACCGGAGGATTCAGGGCCATATATTTCGACTACTCTTCCCTTTGGTAATCCGCCAATACCGAGACTGATATCCAGACCCAGTGAACCTGTGGAAACCGACTCTACATCGGGGACCACGCCATCGTCACTCATGCGCATGATAGATCCCTTACCAAATTGCTTTTCAATCTGACTCAGGGCAATACCCAAAGCTTGTTTTTTCTTCTCGTCCATTGATTTTCTCTTATGTTAGTTGTAAAAAAAGGTTCTACTGTGAATGACACAACAAAGCAGATGTCATCCAGCTCAGGTTAAGATTATCACATAATTTTGAC
>JABHFC010000425.1 GCA_018676275.1 Gammaproteobacteria bacterium
ACCTGAAAAAGATTTTGCCTTTACACTATAAAAGCCTGGCAGGAGAACTGGAATCAGCCCTTATTGATGTCGCTTAGCTAAATATCAAGGCAGGTCACATGAATAACTGTTTGCTTTATCAGAATTGCCCCTGCCATTGTAATGGGCAATTTTGGGGTAAGGGCAGAGTGGGTGTTCCCGTACGATTGTCGTCTTTTCCATTTCAATTGCCTTGATGCTTTCGGGTGTGACGCCCGCTTCGACCCAGTCGATTAGGGCACTCATGCCATCGAAGCGATCGGCGCCAAGTCCCCCCCAGCAATGAAAACCACCTGGCACAAGAAATAGTCGAAAAAAAGCATCCGTATCTTTGCCCATGTCATCAACTACTTGCTTATAGTAATCCACTGTCACGTGCGGATTGACACCTACATCAGCCCAGCCGTGGTAAGCCAGTAATTTACCACCACGATCACGAAACTGGGTGAAGTCAGTCGAATTCGCATCCATGATTTTTGACATGGTTTGTAAGCGGGGAAGTGTTTGTTTGATGTCCAATTTTTTCCAGTCGACGTTAGCATCATCTTTTTCAAATGCCAGGTATCTAAACCATGAATCGATAATGGCGATTTGCTCGCTGAAGCCTTTTTCATTTGGGAACACTCTGCGCCACCAGGCAGAGCGATCTTCTACCGGTTCAAATGTAGCGAATTTGTAACGATGCCCTTTTGGTTCTGCACCGACAGGTATTCCTGCAACGATCTGTTTACCGTCTATCACAAGTCCCCCATAAATTTTGATCAGGGCTTCAATTTCCCTGTCGGTAAATCCGGTTTTAGCACTGGCGTCTCGTGGCAGGTCTTTTGCAGGGTTAAAATCAATGCCGAGTGGGTTTTCAATTATGCCATCGACAACATTATCTACGTTGTCGTATTTTGACATGATGATGTTGGCTAGTAACTCAACCCGTTGCTCATTGAACTGACCATCCAGTTGTGCCATTTGATTATTCCAGGCGTACAGTACTGTGCTGACGAAATTAAAAACAGGCGAGCCAACAAGGATGCCGTCAAAGTCGGCAGGGTAACGTAGTGCAGCCTTGATTCCCTGACCACCCGCAGTGGAGCATCCATCGTAATAGGAATAGCTTGTTGGCAGTCGATAGTATTTTTTTGTAAGTTGTTTGGCGATACGGGTCGTCAGGTGTAAGGCACGGTAGCTATAGTCAATTTCCTTATCAATGGCATTGAAGGCCCATGATCCACCTGGTTGTGCGTTCTTATCATGACCCAGATTACTGAAGGCTGTCACAAAACCCTGCTTCAAGGCATGTTGGCGATCAACCAGTCCATAACTTCCATTTACTGAATGGCCACCGTAGGCGCCATTGCCATGAACGTAGAGACGACGGTTCCAACGTATCGGTAAATTAATTCGATATTGGATCTCGGAGGGTATTACGCCTATGACCTGACAAGATTCAGGAATACCATTTTCTTCGGGAATAAGCGTGGCACTAATGACCGAGTGCTCGAAGTTGCTGATAGCCGTAAGGTCTCTGCAGTTAATGACAGGCGAAATATCGCTTTGGCCATAATTTACATGTGATTGCGCAACATCGGTAAAGCTCCAGCTGTTGGTTTCAGCCACTGCAGCAAAAGAACAAAACGAAAATGTTATCAACATTAATCGTTTGATAAGTTGAAGTGTAACGACTTGTTTTTCTGTCATTCTTCAATGCCTCGGTTTGAAGTAGATATATAGGTCACGAAAATCCGATTTAACATGGAGCCAGGGGTGACTATTTTATACTCAGATTATTAATAAGATTATAGATATTAATAAATGCGAAAGTTAAGATGCTAAACACTGTGTACAGTATAATCTAATCGTATCGGTTTATGCGGCTCAACATTAAATATTGCCTAAAATGCACATAAATCAAATGCCAGGAAGTAAGTAATTGTAATTTTACATGCGTAAACGGGAGTAAGACGATGCGTCTAACAAGTCTGATTATTAGTGTATTGATATTTGTGGGGTTTAATTCAGCCAGGGCAGGCGAGTGGCCCGTTCATAGTGGTGATAAACAGGGAACCCGTTATTCCTCTTTAAATCAAATCAACCGGAAAAATGTTGACGAGTTGGAAGTTGCATGGGTTTATAGCAGCGGCGAGTTGCGGCGTCACCCTGACAAAATAACTCAAAGTGTTGAACAGAATATTCCCATTTTGTCAGCGGGCAATCTGGTTGTTTGTTCTCCATTTAATCGTGTTATTGCACTTGATCCTGAACAAGGTAAGGAAAAATGGGTGTTTGACCCTGAAGTGTCCATGAATTTGGGTAAGGACTCACAGTATACCTGTCGTGGCGTTGCGCAGTGGGTGGATGATAGCAACATCGAAAGCCATGACGATTCTGATGCAGAAAATTCCACATGTAGTACGCGCATAATATTTGGTACTGTCGACTTGCGCATTTTTGCACTGGATGCAAAGACAGGGCAACGATGTGCAGACTTTGGAGAAAATGGTGTAGTCCAGTCCAAACCTGACAAAGAACAAACATATCCAGGTGAAATACAATACCTGATGCCCCCGGCTATTATCGGTGATGTTGCTGTGTTCGGGTCGGCACTTCCCGACTACGGCAGGGCAGATGGAATGAGTGGTAAGGTGCTGGCCATAGATGTACGTAAGGGACGTAAGCTATGGGAGTTTAATACTATTCCCACAACTGCCGATGATCCGGCAATGGACAGCTGGGAGGGGGAAGGCGCTTCAAAAACAGGTGGTGGTAATGTATGGGGAAATATATCCGTTGACGAGCAGAGGGATCTGGTTTTCCTGCCGGTGTCGAGTGCGACTGCTGATACATATGGAGGACACCGTCCCGGTAATAATCTTTACACGGATTCTTTGGTCGCAGTTCGTGGTAGTACAGGTCAGATCGTTTGGCATTACCAGATTGTTCATCATGATTTATGGGGATGGGATATAGCGCCGCAACCCTTGTTGGTAGATTTGATGATTGATGGGAACCTCATACCGGCTGTTGTACAAAATACAAAACAAGGTCTTATATTTGTGTTAAATCGCGAAACTGGTAAACCAGTATTCCCGGTTGAAGAGAGAGCTGTGCCAGAAGGTGACGTCGCTGGTGAATGGTACTCTCCCACTCAACCATTTCCGACCTTACCACAACCATTAATCGAACCAGGTTTTGGTCCCGAAGATGCGTGGGGATTTACATTTTATGACAGAAACAAATGTCGGGATACAATCGCTGCACTGGATTATGGGAGTCTGTACACACCACCAAGTGAGAAGGGGGCATTAATGTTTCCGTGGTCTGGTGGTGGAGCCAATTGGGGTGGACCGGCGTATGAGCCTGGTCGCCAAAGTATGATTATCAACATTACGCGTGTTGTGGCAAGAATTAAACTGATACCCACACAACCGGATGGCTCAGAAATACATGATTATAATCCTATAGATGTAAGTACCACTGCGATGACGGGTACGCCCTATACCGTCGAGAAAGCTTTCGTAATGTCACCATTTGGGGCGCCTTGCAATAGTCCACCCTGGGGAGAACTAATCTCTGTTAATCTGGCATCAGGATTAATTGAGTGGAGAGTGCCCCTGGGCTCAATTGAAAAACAATTACCCATTCCAATTCCGCTGGAATGGGGCGTACCAAATTTTGGTGGGCCTATTGTTACGGCTGGTGGTTTGATATTTATCGCGGCAACAATTGATCAGAAATTTCGTGCATTTGATATTGATAATGGAAAGAAATTATGGCAAACAAAACTTCCAGCAGGAGCACAAACAGCGCCAATAACTTACCAGTTAAATGGCCGTCAGTATGTTGTGATTACAGCCGGTGGTCACAAGAACCTTGGAAATAAACGAGGTGACTTTGTGGTGGCGTATTCACTACCACAATAATGGATATTTCCTGGTGCTGCCGATGGAAAATTGCTGCAGTCGGACCTGGCTGGCGATATTAATGCTCAGATATAAAGCACGGTAGCTGTAGTCAATTTCCTTGAATACCCAGGACCCACCGAGCTCAGAATATTTATCATTACAGAACTTACTGAAGGCCTTAACATAGTAAAAATGTGATCAACATTATTCGTTTGATAAGTTGAAGTGTAATCGTTTGTCTGTCTGTCAGTCTTCAATGCCTCTATTTTCTGTCGACATATTGGTCACGAAAATTCGATTTAAGATGGAATCTGGGGTGATTGGCTTTATCCAGATTATTAATAAAATTATAGACATTAATAAGTGCGAAAGTTAAGATGCTAAACACTGTGTACAGTATAATCTAATCGTATCAGTATATGTGGTCTGGTAAGGAATTTTGCCTAAAATCCATATAAATCAAATGCTAAGATTTAATTTATTGTAATTTTACATACGTAAACGGGAGTAAGACGATGCGTCTAACAGGTCTAGTTATCAGTGTATTGATATTCGCGGGATTTAATTCAACTATGGCAGATGAGTGGCTCGTTCACGGTGGTGATAAGCAGGGTACCCGTTATTCTTCCCTGAAGCAGATTACACCGGGCAATGTCGATGACCTGGAGTTAGCCTGGCAATATCGAACTGGTGAAAAGCAAAGACGCGGTGACGAGATATTTGCACAAAGCAAGGACCAGAACATTCCACTTGTGGTTGCTGGCAATCTTATTGTGTGTACGCCTTTCAACAGGGTAATTGGACTGGATCCCGCCAGTGGCAAAGAACGCTGGGTGTTTGATGCGGAAATATCGCTGGATCTCGAAGAACCGTCAACCTATGCCTGTCGAGGAGTCGCTCACTGGCGTGATGATGACAGCAGCGAGGAAGAGGCTTGTCACGATCGACTTCTGTTTGGCACCAATGATTTGCGTTTTTTTGCTATTGACGCCAGGACCGGAAAACAATGTGCAGGATTCGGTGACGGGGGAGTTGTTCAATTACCGCCGAGTAAACCGGAGCTTTATCGTGGTGAACTTCAACACCAATTTCCACCAGCGGTAATAAACGACGTGGTCGTAATAGGTTCTGCGATTGGTGATAACCAGCGTTCTGATTCACCCAGTGGCAGGGTACAGGCCTTTTCGGTCAGAGACGGCAGTCGTCTTTGGGAGTTTGATGCCATCCCAAGGTCAGAAGATGATCCTGCTTACGATAGTTGGGGTGAGAATGGTCCCGGATCGGCTGGCAGTGGTAATGTCTGGGCACACATGGCAGTGGATGAAGAAAGGGATATGATTTTCTTGCCGGTCTCTTCACCTTCACCTGACAATTATGGCGGCACACGACCGGGAAATAACGAGTATACAAATTCGCTGGTAGCACTTAGAGGAAGTACCGGTGAGAAGATCTGGCATTATCAAATCCTGCATCACGGTATCTGGGACTACGATCTTGCACCACAACCGCTACTTGTAGATTTACCAAGGGATGGGGTTATGGTGCCGGTGGTTGTGCAGAATACTAAGCAGGGATTAATTTTTGTTTTCCATCGTGAAACAGGTGAACCCTTCTTCCCGATAGAAGAACGTCCGGTACCGCAGGGTGACGTACCAGGTGAGTGGTATTCACCGACGCAACCTTTTCCAGTCAAACCACCACCTTTGATAAAACTGACTGTCACAGCGGATGATATGTGGGGCTTTACTTTCTGGGATAAAGGTAAATGCCGCGATATGCTGGCTGAATTGCGCCATGGCGAAATTTATACACCACCAAGTTTACAGGGCAGCGTTATCAGTCCCTGGACAGGCGGTGGTGCCAATTGGGGCGGCCCCGCCTTTGACCCCAAAAGTGGATTGATGATTATCAATACCAGCCGGGTTATGAAGGTGTCACAATTGGTTACTCTGGAGGACGCCGAGAAAGATACGAGCAGTGACGGTTTCCACTATGGACCACCTGAGGAAATGCGCGGAACGCCTTATGCTATTAAGGACCAGTTGTTCACCTCGCCCTGGGGCGCCCCCTGCAATAAACCACCTTGGGGTGGTTTGACTGCAGTTGATCTGGCCAATGGAACGATCAAGTGGGATGTTGCTCTAGGTTCAATTGAAGACCAGCTTCCAATACCGATACCCTGGAACCTGGGTATGCCTAATATCGGCGGTCCGATTATTACTGCAGGCGGCGTGATCTTTATAGCGGCGACGATGGACCAAAATTTTCGTGCTTTTGATATCAAAACCGGCGAGGAGTTGTGGCGCGACAAACTACCTGCAACGACGATGACAACACCTATCACTTATGAAGCGAACGGACGTCAGTACGTGGTCGTAGTTTCCGGTGGTCATGGTGAAGTGCCCAGTGTTCGTGGTGACTATGTTTCTGCCTATGCTCTACCCGATTAGTAAATCCGGCCGGGGAAAAAAATGCTAATAGCGAGGCATTTTGCATTTCGTCTTTTGATCTCATTCACAGGTGTATGTTGCATAGTGCAGAGTCAGGCGAACGACTGGTCCTATTACGGGGCAGATCAGGGCGGAACTCGTTACTCGGCACTGACCCAGATAAATCGTGATAACGTTGATGAACTGGAAGAGGTATGGAGCTACCAGACGGGGGAAGTCGAACGTCGAGGCGTAGATAAAATCACAGCCGCGAAAACCCAGAATAATCCAGTCATCGTCGATGAGCAGTTGATTTTATGCACACCTTTTAATCGTATCATCAGTGTTGATCCCGCAAGTGGAAAGGAAAACTGGTTCTTTGAGCCGGACATCAATCTTGATACCGAGCAAAATTTTAATTGTCGTGGTGTTGTTATCTGGGTGGATGAAAGTATTAATGAAGATGATCAATGTTATAAGCGACTCCTGTTCGGTACCAATGATGCGCGATTGTTTGCTATTGATGCCGCAAATGGCGAGCGTTGTAACGGCTTCGGTGAGAAGGGTGAAGTAGTGGTCTTGCCTGATGCGGCTAAAAATTATCCTGGTGGTGTGCAATTTGTTTCACCGCCGGTTGTACTTAACGATGTAGCAGTAATTGGATCAGTGATCCTGGATCGTATTCGCGTTGACAGTCCCAGCGGTCAGGTGCGGGCCTATAATGCAAAAACAGGTGAGCCGCTGTGGAACTTTGATCCTATTCCCAGAGATGATACGGACTCGGCAGCAGCTACATGGATAAACGGTGGTAATCATACTACTGGTTCAGCCAATGTCTGGAGCCCAATGGTCGTGGACGAAGCCAGAGACATGGTATTTATGGCAACTTCCAGTCCTGCCCCGGATTTGTATGGAGGAAACCGCCATGGCGATAATCGTTATGCGGATTCACTGGTAGCTTTACGCGGGCAAACTGGTGAAGTCATCTGGCACTATCAATTAGTTCATCATAATTTGTGGGACTATGACGTTAGTGCACCTCCTATGCTGGTGGACTTGCCGCATGAAGGCAAAATTGTGCCTGCGGTAGTACAGGCAACGAAATTTGGGCTGGTTTTTGTTTTTCATCGTGAGACCGGTGAACCACTTTTTCCTATTGAAGAACGACCGGTGCCAAAGGGTGATATTGAAGGTGAGTGGTATTCACCGACCCAGCCTTTTCCGGTCAAACCTGCGCCTCTAATCAGGCATGAATTGAAACCGGAGCAGGCCTGGGGATTTACCTTCTGGGATCGCAAGGGCTGTCGTGAATCAATAAGCAAGCTTAGACATGAAGGAGCATATACACCGCCGAGCCTTGAAGGAACCTTGATATTGCCGAGCACGGGTGGCGGTGTTAACTGGGGTGGACCAGCCTTTGATCCCAGTCGTAATGTAATGGTCATCAATACAACCAG
This sequence comes from Gammaproteobacteria bacterium, assembly GCA_018676275.1. Classification (GTDB taxonomy): domain Bacteria; phylum Pseudomonadota; class Gammaproteobacteria; order Eutrophobiales; family Eutrophobiaceae; genus WLWS01. The sequence continues at coordinate 7,801 of JABHFC010000425.1, forward strand.
GTTGACCTGGAAAATAGGTTTGAAACCCAAACCTGAAGAGTTTTTGGATAAAGAATCGGGGGTAGTCGCTGGACAGGATATAAAAAATTGGGGTGGCAGTCCTATGATGGGTACACCCTACCTGACTAATACAGGTCCTGTTATGTCACCCTGGGGCGCACCTTGTCTACCACCACCCTGGGGTGGGCTAACGGCTGTAGACCTGGAACAGGGAGAAATATTATGGGATGTGTCGCTGGGTTCGATTGAAAATATGTTGCCATTGCCGATTCCCTGGAACCTCGGTACACCGAACCTGGGAGGACCGATTATTACTGCAGGTGGTTTGATTTTTATTGCCGCGACAATGGATGAAAGATTACGCGCTTTTGATATTGATAATGGCGAGGTTCTATGGAATGTAAAATTACCCGCTGGTGGTCAAACAACTCCAATGACCTATGAATATGATGGTAAACAATATCTTGTTATTCATTTCGGTGGGCACCCGGCGCTGAACACACCCAGAGGCGATTATGTAAAAGCCTTCGCTTTACCTGAATGATTGTAAGTAGCAATTTAAACTAGATTGATTAACCTCAGGAGGAATAACAATTGAAAAATAAAACTCTAATATTCTGCATGACCTTTATTCTCAGCAGTTCAACTGCACTACAGGCTGGCGGAAACCCGGATGACATCCTGTTTTTCTTTGTTGAGAAAGTAAATCACTATGATCAATCTGCTACAGGTGAACTGACGCTAAAAGATTACGGGTTTGCTACAGCAATTTTTGGTACTGGTAAGGGAAAGATTGAATCAGCAACTGTAGTTGCACCAGAAAACAAGGGAACTTTTTTACCTGAAGATCATGGTCGTATGTATGTTTTTGTAAAAGACTATGATTCTATAGCTGCAGTGAACGAGGATTTCCCTGACGGTGAGTATCAGGTTTCTATCAAATCAGAACATAATAATATTATCGATCAGAAACTTGTTCTCGCAGGTAAGGGCGAGGCAAGTGACTATCCTCCAGCACCGAAGGTTGAATTGGCGCAGGACGGCGTAAAGGTCGACTTGAATAAAATCGATCCGAATAAAGATCTAACGCTGAGCTGGACACCATTTTCAACGGGCAAGGCCGACCCTCGAAAGATACTGGATGACATCATTATTATACTTACCGATGACTGCAAAGGTGAGGTTGCCGGTTCCAGCGGTTTACCCTTTACCGACAGGTATCTTACTTATAAAGATGACAGTTACACCATAAAGGCGGGATCATTAAATCCGGGCGTACCTTATTCATTCCGGGTAGAACATATCAGGAATACCGATACTGCCAGGAATGACAATGTGCCGGGCCTTGCTGTGTACGTTGTCATTACCACGGTTTATATCAACACCAGCGGAGAAGCTGTTGATACTCACTGTACGGGTTAAGTTATTTAAACTTTGCATTGTGCTGCTGGCAATTGTTGCCAGCGGTGCGCATGCTCATCATTCTATGCCTGCCCGTTATGATATGGGCAGAACAATTGAGATTAAAGGTGTTGTAGCGGAATTCAAATTTCGAAGTCCACATGCATTGCTAATACTGGACGTTGCGAACGATTCAGGAAATGTAGAAAGGTGGCGCATTGAATCCAGCGCCGTGCCCACTCTCAGACGGGCCGGTTTCAGGAAGGACACATTTACAGAAGGTGATCGGGTGACGGTGATGGC
>JABHFC010000426.1 GCA_018676275.1 Gammaproteobacteria bacterium
CAACAACATTATTGGCACAACAGCATTACCAGAACTTTAAGGACAGGTTTGCAGACTGGCCAGTAAGAATAGAAGTGTTATCTCGTTTTCAAACAAAAAAGGAACAGGATAATACGATTAAAGGTCTCAATGAAGGGAAGGTGGATATAGTCATTGGAACACATAAATTATTACACGGAGATATTCGTTACTCGCGTCTTGGTATGGTTATTATTGATGAGGAACATCGTTTTGGCGTCAGGCAAAAAGAAACTTTTAAATCATTACGCTCTGAAATAGACGTATTGACATTAACAGCCACACCTATCCCCAGAACATTGAATTTAGCATTATCCGAATTACGAGATTTATCAATTATTGCCAGCCCGCCATCACGTCGATTAGCAGTAAAAACCTTTGTGCAGGAATGGCAGGATGGCGCATTACAGGAAGCCTTGTTACGCGAAATAAAACGAGGAGGGCAAGTTTATTTTCTGCACAATAAAGTAGAAGATATCGAGGAAATGGCGCTTAAGATCGCAGGACTGATCCCGGAAGCGCGAGTAAAGGTGGCGCATGGACAGATGCCTGAAAAACAACTGGAACAGGTTATGCTGGATTTTTATCATCGAAGATTCAATATCCTGGTATGTACCACAATTATTGAGACTGGTATCGATGTACCCACTGCAAACACTATTATTATTAATCGAGCCGATAAATTTGGCCTGGCGCAACTTTATCAATTGCGTGGGCGCGTAGGGCGCTCGCATCACCGTGCTTATGCTTATCTGGTAGTGCCACCACGTAAAGCAATGACAAAGGATGCTCATAAACGTCTGGAAGCTATAGAGTCATTGGAAGAATTAGGTATTGGTTTTACTCTGGCAACCCATGATCTGGAAATACGCGGTGCGGGTGAAATCCTTGGTGAAGGGCAAAGTGGACAGATCCACGAAATTGGCTTCGGACTGTATATGGAGCTCCTCGACAGAGCTGTAAAGGCAATGATGGAGGGTAAGCAACCTGAACTGGATAGACCGCTTGACCACGGAACTGAAATCGATCTGCATATTGCAGCATTAATTCCCGATGATTTCCTGCCGGACGTACATACACGACTAATCATGTACAAGCGTATTGCCAGTGTTTCTGATGAAAGTGAATTACGTGATCTACAGGAAGAAATGATTGACCGATTTGGGCTTTTACCTGAAGCACTCAAGAATCTGTTCCAGGTAACTATATTAAAGCTGAAAGCGGGTAGACTTGGTGTGCGTAAAATAGAGCTGGGTGAAAAAGGTGGCCGCCTGTATTTCCATGAACAAACGAATATTGATACTGGACAATTGATAAATTTGATACAGTCACAGCCACAAAGTTATAAACTTGATGGTCAAAATAAATTACGAATCATTGAAGATATACCAAATAGTGAGATGCGTTTTAGAGTACTGGATGATTTGCTTGAAAAAATTACGATGAGGGATGCCGCTTGAACACAGGATTTAGCTTGAGAATATTTATTACCTTAATCGCATTATTTTTTATTTCGCCTCTTCAAGCGGCCTGGTATCAGGTAGAAGTGATTGTTTTCGAAAATCTTGAGTCAGTTTCAGATGGCGAATTATGGTATGAAAATCCGGGCTTGCCAGATCGTAGTAACTCGATAGCGCTAATTACAGAGTTGGCTGATAGCGAAGAAGATGTGATAGATGCGCCGCTTGTCGAAGGGGGAAATCAGACCATTCAGCAGAATAAGGCAGAATTAATACCTTACCTGCAGATTGCTGAAGAAAAATTACGCCTGGATGGTATACATCGAGTACTGAAGTTATCCAGAGAATATCGTCCGCATATGCACGTAAGCTGGCAACAACCAGGGTTATCATCTGCAAGTGCAAGGGCGGTTCATATTCAAAAGTTTGAAGAACCAGAGCTAATTACCCCTGAACAAAATCTGGGCCAGACAGAAATTAATTCAGCAGTATTATCTGATGAACTGGATAATGAATATCAGGTAAAAGACTTGATCTTTGACGGTACAATAAGATTGCGTAGCTCAAGATTCTTACATGTAGATGTGGATATAGCCTACTTCCCTGAATTTCTTTCAGAACAGAATGAAACGATAAATGAGGACAATAGTTTATTTGTTCAGCAACAGGCGGATTATGTACGATTACAGGAAAGTCGAAAGATAAAACTAAACGAAATCCATTATTTTGACCACCCTGTGTTCGGCGTAATCATTCGTGCCAGTCGTTTAAACCTGAACTAGTTTTTTGAAAAAAAATCACTGTTTTATGGAACATATCAGGCTTCTGCCGTATAAGGATTTGTAGCCAGCTCTGCTCTTTCTTTTTTTACTACACATAAAAAAACCGCCCCAGTGTGTTCACGGGGGCGGCGAATATAATCCGCTGTCTCAAAGGGGAGGAGGTCTAGCGGTTTTACTACTATTTATTTAACTGTGAAGGCTTCTTTTACAATACGTTGAATTTCGTTGGAGTAAGCGTTACCCAGTTCAACTACATTTTTTGTGCTTTCTACCAATTTGTCATTGTACTGCTGAGTGATTTCAGCCTGTGCGTTCAAATAGCTTTTCCAGCCATCTGCATCTTTAATTTCGGTAGCACTTTTAGCTTGCTCGATGCCGATCTTGGCATTTTCTTCAACACTCTTAAGCTGAAGGCCAATAACAGTTTCAAAATTCTTAACAGTCAGGTCGTTAATTTCTTTAATTGGAGCAGCGAATTTCTCAAATTGTGCATTCATGTTAGTTTTCCTCATAATTTCGTTTAATGTTGCGATGCATCATAAAACATTTGTTTGTGCAGCGCAACAATATATTTAAAAATTAAAATGCTGGAAAGAAAATTAGAAAAAAAACATGAAAGTGCAATATAAACAAATAGTTATACTGTACTTTGAAAATCTATCGTTTGCCTTATGTCTGATTCTAACTAGTAGTCTCGTTCAAGCTGTTACAATGTTGATGAGATCTTTTCTTTTCTCAGAGAGCTCAAGACTAATATAATCAAAAGAAAATATTTAGGCACCATTCGCGTTTTATAGCAGAATATAGTGAAATTTATAGTCATTTCGCGCTATATCGATTAGTTGAACCCAATAATAAATCAGGCTAAATCTATGAAAACCAGAAATATCATACTTAGTGTTACTTTTGTTGCAGTTATTGTTATCGGCTTTGTTGCTTACAAGGCGTTTGGCTCCCTGGATAAAATTATTGAAACGGCGATTGAAAGCTACGGCCCGGATATAATTGGTGCAACGGTCAAACTAGACGGAGTGAGTTTAAATCTAAGTGAGGGGCAGGCTAGCTTGAATGGTTTACATATCGGTAATCCGGAAGGATATAAAACAGATTACGCCATGCAGGTCGATCAAGTGAAAGTAACATTGGATATTGAATCTATCACTTCTGACATCGTGGTCATTAAGGAAGTGATGATCCAGGGACCAGCCGTTATTTATGAGATGGCATCCGGTGGAAGTAATATAGATAAACTTGCTGAAAATGCACGAAACTATACCGGTGTTAATGCACAGGCAAACGAAGACAGCGATAATAAGGGTGAGCCAAAATTGATTATAGAGCACCTCAAAATTAATGAAGGACAGGTTAGCGTGAGTCACAGCATGTTAAAAGGAAAGGCTTTATCGGTAGGTTTGCCTGATATTCATCTTAGAGACATTGGTAAAGATGAAGATGGTGCATCACCTGGTGAAGTTGCTCAGGAAGTGATGGAGGGTATCAAATCTGGTGTTGGAACTGCGGTAGCATCCCTCGGATTGGGAGAAACATTCAGTAGCGGTGCCAAAGCTGTAAAGAAGGGAGCGACAGGTATCATGGACTCTGCCAAGGGTGCTGGAGACAAGCTCAAGGGAATATTTGAATAGGGATGTCCTACACAAAGAAAGAACAGGGGAATCTCAAATTAGTATTGATTCAACAACAGGCGGCTTTATTAGAAGTTAAGGCAACAGGCGAAGGTGCGGCAAGTGTAGTCGAACTCGATCAGGCCACGGTTGGTCGTTTATCAAGAATGGACGCTATGCAAGCGCAAGCGATGTCATTGGAAACAAATAGAAGACGGGAAATAGAATTAAAAAGAATTGCGACCGCATTACAACGTTTAGAACAGAATGAATATGGAATTTGTTTACGCTGTGGTGAAGATATTGCCAAACAAAGACTAGTGGTCGATCCGGCTGCAACAGTTTGTATTGATTGTGCATCGGTAAATTGATTTCGTACGGCTAGTAAGACTGGTGGCCTTTGCTTATTATAAAAAGTTGTCTAAAGCTAATCAGGCTATATACAGAAAAAGTGACCGAATAGAGTTAGTCCCTATTGTTGACGTTGAATTATTGTATATAAAAGTGACTAGCCTGCGACAGGCTCTGGAAGCCGAAGATAGACGTCTGACTGAAAAAATGGCCAGTGAAATAATCAATGCCATTGCTACTAGTATTTCAGCCCCGCATCTTGCAGTTCGTGTGTTGTCATCAAGGCCCTCAAATGATAGCGAAGAGCTGCATGGTTTATACGAACCTGTAGATAAAGGAAAAAAAGCACGTATAACTGCCTGGATGAGAACTGCGAAACACAAAAATGTAGTCGCATTTCGAAGTTTTCTACGGACACTTTTACATGAACTTTGTCATCATATCGATTATGAGTTATTTCTTTTTGAAGACTCATTTCATACTGAGGGCTTCTTCAAACGAGAAGCCCATATGTTCAGACAGTTATTAAATGAAGAGAAAAAACCAGATTGAAGTGCTATTAGAGACAAGGAATCAATAAAATACGTAACACATTAAAAACACAGGTATTGGGAGAAATATTATTGGAGAAAATCAGTATTTATGTGGATGTGCAGAATATTTACTACACCTGTAGACAAGCCTACCAAAGTAGTTTTGATTACAATAAATTCTGGGCAGAAGTAACGGATGGTCGTGAAGTAGTAAGTGCTTTCGCTTACGCAACTGATCGTGGTGATAAAAAACAGGCAGAATTCCAGAATATTCTCAGAGCGATAGGTTTTACAGTAAAACTTAAACCTGTGTTAAACCGTCACGATGGCACGGCAAAGGCAGACTGGGATGTGGGTATAGCCCTGGATATTTATGAACAGGCAGAAAAATGCGACACAGTGGTTTTGCTATCTGGTGATGGGGATTTCGATATTTTGTTAGAGCGAATAAAAAAACGTTTTAATACCGGTACAGAAGTTTATGGTGTACAACAATTAACTTCCGTCTTGCTAATTAAACAGGCAAAGAAGTTTATTTCGATAGATCAAGGCTTATTGCTGAAAAGGCATACCGTTAGCTGATTGAAAGAAACAAACCTTAATAAAAGATATCAACTTATACTATCTCCCCATAATTCTTTAAGTCTTTTGTCACGACCGCAGGCGCGACGGTAATAGTTGTAACGGATTGGGTTTTTCTTGTAATAATCTTGATGTCTTTCTTCTGCCGCATAGAATGTGCTAGCCATGTCAATTTCAACTTTTATGGTTTCGGAAAAAGTTTTCTTGCTTATTATTACGTCCTTTGATGCGATTGCGGCTTTTCTTTGTTCTTCGTCATGATAAAAAATCATTGGACGATATTGATTGCCTTTATCACAAAACTGTCTCTTATCGGTAGTAGGGTCGACATTACGCCAAAAGATTTCTAGTAATTCACTAAATGAGATCCGGCTTGTATCATAAACAATCTGTAAGGCCTCTGTATGACCTGTTCGCCCCGAAGCCACCTGCCTGTAGCTGGGGTTCTTGGTTTTTCCCCCGGTATAGCCGGAAGTTGTCGAAATTACACCATCAATTCGGTCAAAGGGCGGTTCCATACACCAGAAACACCCTCCTGCAAAAGTAGCGACTGCCGTCGGACCGGTAGCTAGGTATAATTCAGACTCGGCCTGACTATTACAGCCCATTATTGTGAAAGTAAATATTATGGTGAAAATACAAGCAAAAAGTCTCATGTTTTAATCCTGGAAATTGATGACGGTTATGACATTCTAAAATCGATTAAGTTTTGAATTGGATAAATAATTTAGCAAATGTACGATATGACTCAAGGTCTGAAGGTTGCAAGTCCCGTTTTACTTTACGTATAAGCTTAATGCTCATGATAATATCGGGAACTGTTATCAACCAGAGTGAATTGAAATGCTGGATATATTTAATAAAATGGAAAA
>JABHFC010000048.1 GCA_018676275.1 Gammaproteobacteria bacterium
CACAACAGTTTTATCCTTTCAGGAGGATCCGTGCTGAAAGAGGTTGCCAGCATTGCCGCACCGAGAAATTCAAGCTCTCGGTTTTTAATACAGATTGCATCATTGTAAGCAGGTGAGTCAGGTTCTTTACAAAGTGCATTTTCGCCAAGCATCTCGGCGTGATCGGTAACAGCAACAAAATCGAGAGGGCGATCAATCGTTATTTCTCCGGCTGGTTTGCCATAAGCATCCAGTGGGAAAAAAGAGATAGGTTTGCCCTGGGCAAACCTGTAAGCATCTTCGGGAGTGGTGTTGGTACGCAATGCTGCTGCATCGAAGGAATAGGCAGTATGCACATGTAATTCACCGAATAGTGGTTTCCTTTCAGGCTGGTAGTCGGCGCAGGCTTCTCGTTGTTCCGTGTAGGTGACCAAACGATCAGTATTAGTTATCTCCGACGTCGAGTTTGAAGAGGTATTAGTCTTGGAGTCGGTCTTTACCTGCTTTTCTGTAGAAGTTTCGGGTTCTTTGTCAGAACAGGAAAACATAATCAGAGTAGAAAGTATCAGTACTAATTTGAGAATCAGCTTAGACATCAGGAGCGCTCCTTTATTGTCTGTACAACTACATATTAAGGGGTGAATGTAAGGGTCAGCGGTAGCATAATTGATATGGTATACGGTATACTAAAAATGCTTACACATAAATTTGATTTTGGGTATCGAAACGCAATTAATTGATATGAAAAGACATTAGCGGAATATGATCTCCTTCCACAAAAAAATGGAAAGCCTGTTAAATCATATAGTTACTATAATTATTCTTTTCGTTCTGTCTCTCCTTTTCTCCCTTATTACCTCAGCTTACGTGCATGCAGCAGCGAAGCAAAAGCCCAATGTGCTGATTATCATGGTTGATAATCTGGGCTGGGGAGAGCTGGGTGTTTATGGTGGTGGAGTCTTGCGTGGAACCGCAACGCCCAGGCTTGATGCACTGGCGAAAGAGGGCACGAGGTTATTAAATTTTAACGTCGAGACTCAGTGCACACCTACTCGTTCAGCTCTGATGACCGGACGACATCCAATTCGTTCAGGCACGACTAAAGTTGTATTCGGCAAGCATTATGGGTTGGTACGCTGGGAACAAACTCTAGCTGAATTAATGTCTGATGCCGGTTATGCCACCGGCATGTTTGGAAAATGGCACCTCGGTGATAGTGCGGGTCGTTTTCCAACTGATCAGGGTTTTGACACCTGGTACGGTATTGCCAACACAACTGATGAAGCGGAATACAGCAGTCAATACCAGTTTGATGAAAGTGTTGGAAGAATAGGCAAGATTTACGAATCGAAAAAAGATCAGACTCCTGTGGCAAAAGAGAATTATGATCTTGATACGCGCAGAAGCATTGATGCGGAGATTACTCAGAGAACGATCGCTTTTATGAAAGATAAAGTGAAAAGTAACAAACCGTTTTTTGCTTATGTGCCGCTGACCCAACCGCATATGCCGACGATCCCGCACAAAGACTTCATTGGAAAAACCGGTAACGGCGATTATGCAGATGTTATAGCGGAAATTGATTATCGTAGCGGTCAGATGCTTGATGCCGTAGAAAAACTCGGGATTCGCGACAATACTATCGTCATCTGGTTCAGTGATAACGGTCCGGAAGGCACACCAGGACAGCAGGGTACAGCTGGTTACTGGCGTGGGCATTATTTTACCGCTCTGGAAGGTTCTTTACGCGTTCCGTTCATGATTCGCTGGCCGGGCAAAGTACCGGAGAATCGCGTATCGAATGAAATCGTTCACGTAGTCGATATTTTGCCAACGCTGGCAAATGCAATCGGGTTCGATGTACCTGAAGATCGAATGATTGATGGCGTCAACCAGGCTGAGTTTTTATTTGGGAAGAGTGAGGACTCAAGCCGAGAAGGATTTCCAGTCTACAACGGTAACCAAATGTTTGCCTACAAATGGCGCAACTGGAAGATACACTTTGTTGAGCTGGATAATATGTTCGGAGAGGTGAAGCGACTAAACGTGCCGCTCTTATATAACCTGATAACTGATCCGAAGGAACAATATGACATTCTTACTGAAGCAGAATGGGTATGGCCGATATTTTCAAAAAGAATTGGTGGATTTAGAGACTCGCTCGAGTTGGAACCTCCGATTCAAACGGGAACTCCCGATCCTTACGTGCCAGTTCAATAAGTAGTAATTTCTTAATTAATCATTTTGAGTTTAGCTGTTAATAATAATGAGAACGGAGATTTTCCAGTATGCGCAAAAAGAAACCTATTGCGGTCAAAAACAAAACTATTGATCAGTCTCGTCGTAAATTTATTGGCAATGTAGCCGGTCTTGGGGCTGCCAGTTTACTTTCACCGACAATAGCTAACGCGGCCATGTCAAATAATGTTCACGAATTATCTTCATCTGTTTCAGGGAAAGTTATTTCCAGAAGTGACACTGATTTTGAACTTTGGCGAAAGGGCCTGGTATGGCAGGCAGCAAAACCAGAACGTTCTCCCGATTTAATTGTTCAGGCAAACTCCGCTGAAGATGTTATTGCCTCGGTTAATTATGCCCGCAAAAAGGGTTTGAAGGTTATAGCAAAGAGTGGAGGGCATAGTATTTGTGGCTCTTTTTTGCGAGACGATGGATTGTTATTAAATATGTTGAAGATGAGGAAAGTAACTGTCGACCCTGAAACACAGACAGCCACAGCTGAACCTGGTGCATGGGGTCCTACCTTATTAAATGCACTTGAACCTCATGGTTTAGGCTTTCCGGTTGCAAGAGGTGGTAGTGTTTCTATTGGCGGTTTCCTGATGGGGGGTGGTCTTGGCTTTAATCCAAACACCTGGCGTATTGCCTGTTTTTCTATTTTGGGTGCTGATGTTGTTACCGCGGATGGTAAGTTAATTACCGTTAACGAAAAGCAACATGCAGATATCTATTGGGCGGTGCGGGGAGCAGGTCCCGGTTTTTTTGGTGTTGTTACAAAATACTACCTGCGGGCATACCCACTTCCGCAGGCAATCAGAACTTCACAATATATTCACCCCCTGAGTGAACATGCAAAAGTTACAGGAGCCTTGGAAAAACTTGTACCTGAAAGCGATCACAAACTTGAATTAATATTATTGCTGACAGGTAATCCTGATAAACAAGCTGTTGCTAACGGTGCTCCAAAACAGGTATGCCTCGTGAATGTTAATGCCTATGGGGATAGCGAGGAAGAATCCAGGAAATTATTAAGCACAGTTGCCTTTAGTCCACTTGGTGACAAACCACTGGCAAAAAAAGAATACGAAGTAACAAACCTGAAAATCATGACGGGTGATACAGGCTCATCATTTCCGCGGGGAAGAATGGCAACGGAGGGTGTCTGGAGTAATTCGATTTCGCCTGTAATTACAAGTCTGATAGAAAGAATGGAAAAAGCGGTAACACCAGTTACAACAATAAGCATTCGACTCCTGGGTAATGCCAACTTACCTGATGAAGCAGCATTTTCATTAATAGGCAGCACTAATATTCTGTCAGTGTTGACCTGGCAGGATGAAAAAGATGATGACAATATTGCTGAATGGATGCGCGGCACAATGAAGACACTGGAGCCTTACTCATTGGGACACTATATTAATAATGAAGATGTGGTGACTTATCCCAAACGTAATAACGCATCCTTTTCAGAAAAAAGCTGGCTTAGACTACGTAAGCTACGTAAGCAGTATGATCCTGAAGGCGTATTTCATGACTACTATGGTATTAGCGACAGCTAGGCTTTTTTCCTGAAAAATAATAATAAAATTGATGTCAATTAACAATGAAGCTGTGAATAGCGTTTACGCACGCTTTCTAAAAAGTGTTGAGAAATACAATAACCACCCCTTTCTGCATATTCCCGTACAGGCGACGAAGACCTATAGTGAATCGCCTGTTAACTTTACCTACAGCGAAATGCAGGCGGCGGTTGAAGAAGCGCAAGCGTTTTATGTGAAAGCAGGATATGGTCACGGTCATCGTGTTGCATTAGTGCTTGAAAACAGGGCTGATTTTTTTCAGCATTTCTTTGCCCTCAATGGTCTCGGGGTTTGTGTTGTTCCCATCAATGCAGAATTTGTAATTGATGAAATTGCTTATTTAATTGAAAACAGCGATGTGTCATTAATTGTCAGTTTGCCGGAACATATGGCCAAAATCTCAGCGACTATGGCAACTATTCAAAAGCAGGTTGAAGTTAGCTGCATTGATGCGCTGACGGAAATCTCATCTGCACCAGTACTTGATAGCATAAATGTTCGCACAGGAGATCAAGCGGACGCCACAATTTTATA
>JABHFC010000427.1 GCA_018676275.1 Gammaproteobacteria bacterium
ATGGTATGTTCCATTGCACCATGCTCTTCCAGTTTGCGGATAACCGTACTAATGGAAGAGGCTTTTTGACCGATAGCCACATAAACACATTTAACACCGGTACCTTTCTGATTAATGATGGTATCAATGGCAACGGCGGTTTTACCTGTTTGTCTGTCACCGATAATCAACTCACGCTGACCACGGCCAACTGGCACCATCGCATCAATAGATTTCAACCCGGTTTGTACCGGCTGGTCTACCGACTGACGCTGAATAACACCCGGTGCGATCTTTTCTATTGGAGAACTTTCGCTGGTATCAATATCGCCTTTGCCGTCGATGGGTGCACCAAGAGAATTAACTACTCGTCCCAACAAAGCCTCACCTACCGGTACTTCAAGAATACGCTTCGTGCATTTCGCCGTATCGCCTTCGGAGATATGTTCGTAGGCCCCGAGAATAACTGCACCAACCGAATCGCGTTCCAGGTTAAGAGCCAGACCATAGGTGTTTCCAGGGAATTCAATCATTTCACCCTGCATGGCATCACTGAGACCATGAATTCTCGCGATTCCATCCGATAAACTGACTACTGTTCCTTCGGTACGAGCTTCAGTATCCAGATCGAAATTCTGAATCTTCTTTTTAATCAGTTCACTGATTTCTGTTGCGCTGATTGACATCGCTGTTCCTCACTTATGAAGATAATTAGTTTTAATTTAAAAAATTGATTCTGTTCAGACTAAATCATTGCCCAATTCGGTCAAACGACCTCGCAATGACGCATCAATAACTGAGTCGCCCGCACGAATAACCGCTCCACCGATTAATGTTTCATCAACACTTGAGCTAATCCGGACTGTTTTGCCAAGACGGGCGGAAATCCCTTTGGCTATATCGTCTTCCTGCGTTTTGTCGAGCTCATAGGCCGCAATAACTTCAACATCAATTCTGCCTTCAGCATTCGCGCGCATAGCTTCAAATAATTCGGCAATTTGCGGGGCATATTGTAAACGCGACGCTGCAACCAGCACTTTAATGAAATTTTTGGCCTGCGCTGAGAAGGCATCTGCAGCAATCTCAATAACAAGATCCTGTAACTGTTGATCGCTGACTCTGGGATTATTCACCAGCATCCGCATCTGCGGGTCAGACACTATTCTGTTCAATAATCCCAGAGCAGCAGACCAGGCGTCAACCGTACTCGTTTCCTGTGACAGTTCGAATACTGCCTGTGCATAGGGTCTGGCAATAGTGGTTTTTTCTTGCATCAAATAATAATCCTGTTGCTTATAACTCTGCGCTTACTTTAGTAAGTACATCATTATGAGCATTACGATCAACTTCACGCATTAATATCTGCTCAGCCGCAACAAGTGCCAGATTAGCTACATCGGAACGCAGTTGCTCACGGGTTTGTGTACGTTGCTGTTCAATTTCCGCTTGTGCAGCAGCGAGAATCTTTTCTTTCTCTGACCTGGCATCATCTTTTGCAGACTCAACAATTTCATCGTGTCGTTTCTGCCCCTGAGAGATGATCTCGGCAGCCTGCTGTTTGCTTTCCTCCAGCATCTCCGCCTTTTTCACTTCTGCTTCGCTCAGAGCTACCTGACCTTTTTCAGCTGCAGCAAGACCATCTGCGATGCGCGTTTCCCTGTCTTCCATAGCTTTAATTATGAAAGGCCAGATAAACTTCATGCAAAAGACAACAAATACAGTAAATGCAATCAGCTGCCCAATAAGGGTGGCATTAAAATTCATTTATTTACCCTCTTCTTAAAAACTAAGACTGTATATTGATAATGTCTTACTGAAGATAAGCAAGGAAAGGATTCGCCAGCGTAAACCACATGCCGATACCAATACCAATCATGGTTACCGCGTCTATAAGACCCGCAACAAGAAACATCTTGCCCTGTAACATCGGTGCCAGTTCAGGTTGACGAGCGGAACCTTCAAGAAACTTTCCACCAAGTACACCAAAACCAATAGCTGTGCCGAAAGCTCCCATACCAAGAACGAGTAATACGCCCAATGATGTAAATGCGAGTATGCTTTCCATTGTATCCTCCAAATATATAAGTTAAAAATTCAAGTACTCACTAAAAAACTAGTGATGTTCATGTGCCATGCTTAAATAAACAATGGTCAACATCATAAATACAAACGCCTGTAATAACACAATTAAAATATGAAACACTGCCCATACAAAATGCAGGGGAAGCTGCCAATACCCCAACATAGCGATCAATAAAAAGATTAGCTCGCCAGCATAGAGGTTACCAAACAGTCGTAATGCCAGTGAGATTGGTTTCGCAACCAGACTTACACCTTCAAGTAAAAAGTTGAAAGGCATAAACATGATTTTGACAAACAGGTTATTCGATGAGAACGGATGCAGGGTTAACTCACCTAAAAATCCACCTATGCCTTTTATCTTAATGCTGTAGTAAATAATCAGAATAAAAACACCAATAGACATGCCAAAAGTAATATTGGGGTCCGTGGTGGGTACCACTTTAAAATAGAGATGTGGGTCACCCGTTATCCATTGCGCCGCCAGAGGCAGGACATCAACAGGCACCAGATCCATCGTATTCATTAACACAACCCAGCAAAAGATTGTTAATGACAGTGGTGCAATAACCTCATTTTTTGCGTGGAATATTTCCTTGACGTTGGAATTAACAAACTCAACGCACATTTCAATGAAGTTGGTAAAACCGCTTGGGACATCAGTACTGGCATTTTTCGCTACGCGATAAAACACGAAAGAAAAAATCAAACCGAGAAAGATAGACCACCCCAGAGTATCGACGTTATAAGCCCAGAAACCCATATCAACAGCTTCTTTCGGACTATGAGCAAATGTCCATTGTGCCTGCTCAACGATATGACCATCAGCGCGCTCATACCCGACTGGCAATTTTCCATAGACCAGGTTCTGCAGATGGTGCTGCATGTATTCGTTTGAAGTTAGCCCTTCACCGCTTGCCATACAAATTTCTCATTATTATTAATATTCAGTCGTTCTGACGACCTATTACCAACCCCAGACCATGTATGTTCAACATCAATGCAATGATGTAGGTAATAAACATGGCCGCAAAATTTAAATCTTTTAACCAAATAAGACTTAAGGCGAAAATCAATACAGTGACAATTATCTTGATTGCCTCACCAATATAAAACCACTTCATAACTAATCCAGCAGACTCAGCCGCTGAATAGCGAAAGGCAAATCGGGCAAATAACAGGTTGGGCAAGATACAGGCAATGCCACCCAGCGCCGCTGAATAAGCCGCTATGCGGTCAATACTCAACATTAAAGTAATCGCTATGGCTGCGGTAATAATCGCTATCACCAACAGAACTTTGTAAGCGGCGAGCTTGTTATTAGTATTGTCTGCTTGTTTTTCCAACCGCCGCTACCTGAGACCAGTGAGTAAGTGGTTCAAACTGTACGGATTTACCTTAGCACCATCTTACTATAGGCGAATTCAGCTGGTCAGTATAAATAGCAATGACATATGAATCAATTGCTGCGGCGCACTAATTTCACAAAATTGCGACTTATTTTATGTGCTTGAGGATGCCGTCCAGTTCATCGAGTGAATTATAACTAATCGCCAAAACACCCTTACCTTTGTTGGAATGCTTAATAGCGACCGCTGCACCTAAACGTCCGGATAATTCTTCTTCCAGGCGAAGTGTGTCTGGATCCTTTTTGGTAGGCGCCTTTTTGCTCTTTTTATTACCGGAAAGTAACTGTTTCACCAGGGCTTCCGTTGCCCGCACCGACAATGATTGCCTGATCACTTGCTGTGCGGCATCCAACTGGTCCTTGTTCGCTAACGCCAGAATAGCCCGGGCCGAACCCATTTCCAGTTTTCCCTCACCCAGCATTTTTTTAACACTGGTATTCAATTCCAGCAAGCGCAGCATATTACTGACCGTAGAGCGGGAACGTCCCACCGCATCAGCGATACCCTCATGGGTCATTCCAAACTCGTCCATCAGACGCGCCAGGCCATGAGCCTGTTCCAGCGGATTCAGATCTTCACGCTGAATATTCTCAATAAGCGCC